>JAAZIH010000145.1 GCA_012800995.1 Chloroflexota bacterium | reverse complement strand
CCTTTTGAGGAACGGGTTTTGGTAAATTATGATCATCCTGATTCACTTGAAACAGATCTTTTGATTGAGCATATTCATGACTTGTGCGCGGGAAAATCAGTCCAGCAACCCGTGTATGATTATAAGCAACACACTCGCGCAGCGGAAACGGTGAAAGTTGAGCCAAAACCCATTATTTTGGTTGAGGGGATCTTGATTTTTGCGGAACCTCAATTAAGAAAATTGTTTGATATGAAGCTTTTTGTGGACACAGACCAGGACCTTTGCTTCATTCGGCGTATGCAAAGGGATGTGCGCGAACGTGGACGAACGGTTGATTCGGTGGTTAATCAATACCTGACAACAGTGCGCTTGAGTTATATGGAGTTTGTGGAACCGAGCAAGCGTTTCGCGGATGTGATCATTCCTGAAGGTGGCATGAACACGGTTGCTTCAGAGATGGTTATCGCGCGCTTGAAAGCATTGGCAAGAGAAGTCTAATCGATGGTTTTGAAATGGGTTGAACAGGCACAATCGCTGTTTGGCGTTGTGCTGAATGAGGCACAAGTGGCGCAGTTCGCTGATTATGAAGCGATGTTGATGGATTGGAACGCGCGCTTTAATCTGACCGCGATTCGGGATCTTGAAGGGATGCGTTTAAAACACTTCCTGGATTCTTTGTCTTGTGTCATGGCTTTCCCATCCGACCTTGACGAACCAAATATCATTGATGTTGGTACCGGTGCAGGTTTTCCGGGTGTGCCTTTGAAAATTGTCTATCCCAAATCCTTTTTAACATTGGTTGAATCCATTAAGAAAAAAGCAGGTTTTTGTGGGGAACTCACACGTGTTTTGGGGTTAAGACGCGTGTTGATTTCTTCTGAACGCGCTGAAACATTAGGTCAGGATTGGGAGCATCGTGAGTTTTATGATATTGCCCTGGCAAGGGCGGTGGCAGGGATGCCAACTCTGGTGGAATATTTATTGCCGCTTGTCAAGGTGGGCGGCAGAGCCATTATTCAAAAAGGTGCAAGCGCAAAGGATGAAGCGGATGCCGCACGAAATGCTATTCGCTTGTTCGGCGGAAAATTGCATGAAATCATCCCCGTCGAATTGCCTGGTGTGGACGGAGAGCGTTTTTTGGTGCTTATCGAAAAGATTAAGCCAACGCCAGGTGAATTTCCCCGTGCGGTTGGTGTACCGAGCAAATCACCGATTTTAAACTAAACCAATCAATAGCTTTGTTATCTATTAACCTTGGAGTGTCAGATAGGCATCAAGCAATTGTTGCCATTCCTGCAGATGAAGTGTTTCAGCCCGGCGAGTTGACTGTATTTGCGCCTTGTCAAGTAATCCTTCTGATTCCTGAGCAGAGATTCCCAGCCCCGCGGCGAGTGAGTTGCGCAAGGTTTTACGTTTTTGCGAAAAACCAGCCGTGGCTAATTTGAAAAAGGCATCAGTGTTTGCATCTTCAATAATGGGTTGCTCGTATAAACTCAGCTTCAGCACAGCGGAGTCAACATCGGGCGCGGGGTAAAAGGCACCAGCTGGAATCGTTGCCACCAACTCGGGCTTACCGTAAATCTGAACCGAGAGCGCGAGCAGGCTCATTTTGCCATCCCGCGCGATGATACGCTCAGCGACTTCTTTTTGGATGGTCAAAACCATATGTGTGGGGCGTTTTTGGGTTTCAAGGAGTTTGCGGATGATTGCGGAGGTGATGTAGTAAGGGATGTTGGCAACGACCACAAAAGGCTCATCGCTTAATAAGTTTGTTAGGTCTAATTCAAGGATATCGCCATGTGCGGTTTTCACGTTTTTGTATTGACTGATGGCTTCCTGTAAAGCTGGAAACAGGGTCTGGTCGATTTCAATGGCGATGACTTCCCGTGCGTTTTGGGCGAGAAGCACGGTTAAACTGCCTAAACCCGCGCCGACTTCAAGCACTTGTTCATCGCCTTGCAGCTCGGCAGCGCTTAAAACTTTACGTAAACCAGAGGGCTCGATCAAAAAGTTTTGTCCCAGGGACTTTTTAGGACGGATAGCGTATTTTCTGATTAATGCATGTGTATCGAGAAATTTCAAGGAAGCACCGCCGGGATGTAAGCTGGGATTGGGGTCAGGAAGTAAAGCGTTGTCCAGTGATGCCAACCGATGTAATTTTCGTCATCATAAGCGAGGTCAATCCAATAACGTCCGGGAATGCCTCCACCAGAATCGCCAATAACACCATAGCCATATCCGGGAACGTAAACCCGTTGACCGGCCATGCTTGGGTACCAGGCAGCGGAAACGGCAATGATGCCTTTGGTGACTGGCGTTCCAGAGCGTGTTCGCGCGCCAGGTGGAAATTCGGAGGGATGGTATGAAGT
>JAAZIH010000144.1 GCA_012800995.1 Chloroflexota bacterium | reverse complement strand
TTATTTATCCTTGTTTACCTTCTTTTCATTCTTTTTTCTTTATCAATAGGGATTGGTTTGGCAATTCTTTCGAATCGGATTAATGTCTATTCTACTGTAATGATGATTCTGTTTATGCCAATGATTATCACATCGGATGCGACAATTCCACTGGTTGTGTTCCCTGAGTTTATCCAAAAACTTGCAATCGTAAATCCACTTTATCATGGTAATGTAGTGCTTAGATATTTTTGGTCAATTGAGACAAGAGCTTATTACAACACACAATTACTTCCTTCCCTTTTGTTCTTGCTTGGTGTTCTAATCCTAATCTATATAATTGTGTTTTTAAATCGTAAAAAGCTATATGAAGATTAATGACATTTTCCCGGATAGTGATACCTTTTTTTATTAAGCGTGAAGTGACCATAGTTGATGGCCACGACGGGACAATGATGTAGACATTTCAAGCAGTGGTCGCAGGTCTTTTTTCGCCATACGGGTCGATTATTCACCATTTCAATCGCTTTAACCGGACAATCCCGTACACATTTGCCGCATGCGATACAACTTTCGTTTACTTTGAATAGTTTGGTATGACGGAATATGAAATAGAGAGAATGGACCAGTTTTCCGAACAGCCTCCTATGAAAGGAGCTGCGATAAGGGCTAACACTTCCATCAAGTATAAGCTTCAGTCGCCTGTCAGCCTCATTTAAACATTCCTGTTGTTCTTCAAAAGGAGGAAGCTCATGCAGGATGACATAATTCGTGACCATAGGCAAATCATAAACCTCTGCCTCCGGCAAGCCATTCGACCTTAGTATCCGATTAAGGTGAGCATCACCGGAACCAAGATAAGCCCCGCATGTAATAATGGCCAGAATGCGTTTGACATTTACAAATTGATGTCGCCTGAAGAAGTCTTCAACAAATTCAGACACGCCCCAAAAGCAGTTAAATGTAACAATGAAAAGGGGTTCACCTTCCGCTAACACAAAAGGCTCCTCGGTTTTTGTTTTAGCCATATCAATAAGTTCACCTGGATATTTTTTATAAATTTCCAGTGCGACGTGATACGAATTACCGGTTGAGCTGTAATAAAGAATCATCTAAAACTCCTTTAATCTCAAAGGCAAACCGGGAGTTATCTTTTGAGAGAAAAATCATATTCACAATGAGCACTGATTCGACACCGGAGGTGCTGGCAATCTTCAGTTAGACGAACGGAATTTATTTCTCCAGGCTTTCAATAAACCCTCTCATCTCCTCACTTATCTGCTCTTGTCTCAACTCATATACCGCATGGCCGCAATCAAGTTCGATAGTTTGTGCTCCTGGCAGATCAGAAGCATAGTCTTTTAGTGCCTTTATCCAGCTTTCCCCACCTGTCTGGGAACCATCTGAGATAAACATGAGCATGGGTACATCAGGCTTGGGCTGGCTGTTGATTATCTCTATAGCTCTTAAGATATGTTTCCCTTCATTACGAACGTTTTTATTAATGAGTTTTGTGTTGATAATGGCTCGGTATATTTCCTTTTCATTTTGTGTCAAAGTATCTGGTAGGGCATTGTTGGGGAAAAACAGCCTTACTAATCCAATTTCACGTCCAACAGCAACGAAATTTGTAAGCAAATTTTTTGTCCAGCTAAAATCATCCTTACTGTACGAATTTGGTACTGACATATCAAGTCCCACAATCGCTTCTACTTCATCAGGATAAGTTTGAGCCCAAAGAATCGCTTCAATTCCCGACATCGAGTGAGGACAAAGAATAAACGGTCCGTCAATGCCTGCCTTTGAAAGAGCCTCTCTGTCCTGTCTGAGTATCGTCTCAAATGATCTTTCGCCGTCTGTTACATCGCTGAAACCATAACCAAATTTCTCAATGACAACCACTTTATAATCATCGCTAAGCAGACCGTAAAGAGGCTTGTATTCAAGTATCGGCAAGCCAATCCCGGAACCTGACATGAATATTAGTGTGTGTTCACCCTCGCCTTCGGTGTAGATGCTCATATTTTGACCGTCAACCTCGACAATCTGTCCAATTGGTTCACGCAAGGGCGCTTCCTTTTTGAGCATAATCCTGTGATAAATGAAAACCACCAGCAGAAATACGACAAGGACTATCCGAAGGACGCGAGAGACTTTGTTATCCTTTTTCTTTTCTTTTTCCATATGATTACTATCTCCTTAATTTCTGGAATACTCTTCAATTATATTTTATAACTCAGGAAATGTCTTTAAAACTTTAGCAGCAGGTCAAACGGTCAGAAAATAATACAACTTTTCGTCTTTTTGTATGTAGTCCACTTCGCCTCTGTATCTGAGATGCTCTAAATGGGCATGAGCTTCGCCCGTTGCGAAAGACTTCTGAGACTGAGGGAATTCATCAAAATTCCTGCTACGTATATCCCAATGCATATGTTTGGTAACATCTCTTACGCTTGAGTATTCCTTAAGGGTCAAGGCCTTTTTCACCTCCGCGAGTCGCTTTGCGTGATGCTGATTAAGCTCGTCGATTCTTTCCCTGTGATCTGTGAGCAAGTCTCTATGGGACGAGAACAGATGGGTAATTTCCATATTTCTCACTTTATCCAGATTTTTCAAGTACGTGCCTAAACTATCGCCCCACTCAAAGCCCCAGAAAGTAATATTCGGCGTAATCTTTTTCAGAATGTGATCACCACAGAAGAGCAGTTGATGCTTTCTTTCATAAAGACCCGTCATACCAGGTGTATGCCCCGAAAGGTCGATTATTTCAAAATCATAATCACCGATGCTCAGGGTATCACCAATGACCGCTTCGGTATAGTCCAGCCTCCCAGTAAGGGCATATTTGTAACCAGGATGTTCTTCAATTTTAAAGTTATCTTCCGCAAGCCCCTGAAGCATTGCATTTTCAAACGTCGCGCCCCAGGTATGGTCAGGGTCGTTCACCGCGTTTCCCTCGATTTGGCTTATATAGACCTTTAAGCCCTTCTCGCGCAAAAACGTTGCAAGACCGACATGGTCAGAATGACGATGTGTCAGAAAGAGAACCGTGTTTTCAAAATCAAGTCCGTGTTTTTCAAAAATGTCCAACATCAGTTCCCGTGTTTTATCCGTATTAAAACCACAATCGATAATCATCGAACGCTTATCGCCTTTGATGATGAAAAGATTTAAACTTTTGAGCGGATTGTTCGGAAGCGGAAGCGCTTCCATGAAAATGTTTTGATAGACTTCTGGCATAACTATTCCTTTATTAGTATTTGTTTGGTATCAAAGGTACTTGAGACATCCAGTGCGACAAGACGCTTTTCTTATTTTATCCATCATTCACTAAAACGGAGCCAAACATCGCAATTCAAGTATCATATCAAGGAAGAATTCAGTCCTTAATCTATTGATTGCATTGATAATTGCTTTTTCCATGTCTTAAACGGTAAGAATTCCCACCAGCATGATATTCCTCTCGATTTCTCCTGTTGCCATAACAAAAATAGCGTCACCAACAAAAGCTGTGTGAGCCGGTACAATTCTCCTGGCGAGAGCATTTTGAGCTAATTGCGCGGTTTTGTTTGCCCGAAAATGGAACAAAAAAATTAGAATAATATGCTGACATCGCCATACATCATTATTCTAAGTATTCCAATGATGACTAAATGTGCCGGATAGTAAATATAGAAAAACCATTTCAACCAGCCTGCTTTTCCGCGTTCGCCGTTATATTGTTTCATAAGAGGATATACCAGAAAAGCAAACAACGATACAATGCCATAAGTCTTATTTACGAAGAAGAACGATATCGCCGCATAAAGTAAGACCCACAGCATCATGATAAGTGTCTGTTTATTTAGATTTCCACGATTCCTATGAATACCGATGATGGCCAACACAGCGATACAGCTCCAGTCAGCTGGAAAAGCGGTCCAAATGAGAATAAAGATGAGTATGTTCTTTATCGTATTACTCATTCCTTTTATCTCTGTATCTTGAAGCCATAAAACCAACACAGCCACAAACAAGGGATACATCACACTGGTTTGATTAAACACACCAGATCTAAACGGAACAAAATCAAGTCCAAACGCAAAGCAATAGGCAAAGTGTGAAATGATAGCGAAAATGCCCAATCTGAGTAAATACTTCTTGACATCACGTGTATAGTGATAGCCTTCTGCTATAAAAACCACATAATGGGAGCTGTTAGCCTCCCGATGATGTGCATAGCGATTGGCAAAGGCTCCGCAGGAAAAGATGGATACAATAAATCTGCGATATGGTCGATTGTCATAGTGACAATGGCTATGATTTTAAGGTGATTAGAATTTAAACGCTTTTCCATCTATTCCTCTGCAAAACAAATTTTTTGGGCATGCCCTATTACACGGTAAATTATACAATTCCAAAACGCATAAAGTCTCTTGGATCCGCCTTTTTTATGTAAAGCTTTTGTCTGAAATTAGAGCATAAATGTTATCAGTTACAACAAACTGGCACTTATCGACGTAATAAAACACCTTTCATAAATGGCGTTTTATTATGCGTTTCGTAAATGATTGCCTTCTCTTCTTCTGTACATCCGATCAGTATTTTGATTTCTGAATCTTTCTTCGCCAGATCAACAATACACATGATGGCATCTATCTTTTTTTCGCCACTTCCTACCCATACATCTATGCCCGCGCCATCCATTGCCGATGTATCTTTCAAATAGCCATAATCAACCCGATAAATAAACTCAGGATACCTGGGATGGGTGGTTCCCTTTGGTCTGTCAATGACAATTTCCGATCCAGCCACCAATTTATCCAGTGCGTCCCAAAATTCGCTGTTACTTTGCACCCTACCCATTATTCATATATTCCTATTACATTATCCGTCATCATCAATAAAAAACACAACTTCTTTTTTCGCATTTTCTCCTGTAGTAATGGATTTCTCCCTGTAGCAAGCTATTGGGAAATGTCTTTCTTTTTGTTATATTTTTCTAATGCTGCTTGCAAACTATCGTTTTCAGCACGCTCTTTCAACCTGCTTATCAACCCACTGATAAGCGTGCTTACTGTGAATGATAAAAAGAAACCACCCCAAGCCTTTAGGTCGTTTACAGGAAACCAGTCAAACAAAACAATCAAGACAGCGGTTGCGACCATAATAGTCAGAAAAAACAGAACATTTCTTAAAACAACCGTCATGTTTTTTATCCATCTGTCTGCAAGGAAAATATTCTGGGCTATAACTATAATACTTGCAAGCAGCAATAACTGGAGTAATGTCGCTGTGGAAAGTCCCGCGCTTCCCAATCTGAACAGTGACGATAATTCACCCACATAATCTCCTACTATTAAACTGAGTAGAATATAAACCGAAACAATTACGCCATACATGGTAAAAACATCGGAGATATAGTTAAAAATTGTTTTCTTACTTTCCATTTCTATTTCAACCCCAGCTTTCTTCTTAATTCATCCGAATACATACGCGACACAATAATCTGTTCACCGTTTTGTAAAGTCAGCCTGATTTTTCTGTCGAATTCTGCTCTGAGGCTTTTTACCTTTCTTAAATTGACTATAGTTTGTTTACTCACTCGGAGAAAGTCTCGTTCTACAAGCTCCATCTCTATTTCGTACAATTTCAAATCCGATTCGTAGATTTCATCTTCCGTATAGACTAATGTCTTTCGATCAACCGTATCAATATAGAGGATTTTTTCTATATCCAATAAATATGTCTCATCGTTATATTTCACGCCGATCTGCATATTGATCATTCGCATAAGCGCAATCATTTTTTCAATCTCTTGCGTTATTTTCGGTGTACGTATTATAACTTCCGTATCCGTATATTTATCATCGACATCTATTTCTATCTTCATTTACTCCAGACCTCTTCTCCTGAATGCCATAAAAAACAGCGCGATGAACACCGCAGCATTTATCATAATAATGATGATACTTTCTCCATTACCTTGACCAAAACTCATCTTATTGAGTAAGACACTTATTTGTTGAGTATACAAGAATTTTGCCACCTTTTCTATTGTACGGTTAAATAGAGCCAGCATCGGTCCAAAACTTAAAATCGCCATCACGGGCATAACAAGCGATGTAGACACCATCTGATTTTTTGCAAATATTCCTATACATCCTCCCAGCACTATGGATATCACAAAACCAATTCCCATTACAAGCAAATAGAACAACATGTCCTTTTTTTCAAGACCGGTTGCCATTACCCCCGCGCCAGCCATACATATTGTCCAGACATATATACCTACACCCGCTAAATACTCCCAAGGCGCGACATTTGCCATCATCAATACTCTTAATGTATTCTTTTCTTTTTCTTCGGAAATGATCGCTGCCATAGCTGTTAAAGGAGCCATACCCATATACATTATGGAAAACAATTTGGTAAAAAATAGCTCTGGCATACCATCTAACTTTATAGCGTTTTCCATAATCAATGTCATGATAGGAAAAAGGATGAATTGAATGAGTACAACCTTATTTTTTATTGTATCCTTAATTTGTTTTTTGATAACGATGATTATATTTCGCACTTATGCATCCTCCTGAAGTTTTCTTCCCGTAAGTTCCAAAAAAACAGTTTCCAAATTCGGCTCAGATGAGTGTATGGTTTCGATGGCGCCCGCTTCAAACAATCTGGAAATTTCTGTTGCGGATTCTTTTCCATGTTTCAGTTCAAGGTCTTCTCCTGATGATAAATGCAACTTTATTTTTTTCTGATGATTATATTTCCTGCATATTTCCTTCGGCGCGCCCTTTTCAACAATTACGCCTTCGTTCAAAAGTGCTACCATATCGCATAACGCTGTCGCTTCTTCCATATTGTGAGTTGTGAGAAAAATAGTAACCCCAGTCTCTTTCTTTTCTAAAATTATCTTGTGTATCGACTTCATGGTCTGCGGGTCCAGACCGCTCGTAGGCTCATCTAAAAAAATGATTTTCGGTGAGTGCAGAAAAACTCTCGCAAGTTGAAGTCTCGTCCGCATTCCTTTGGACAAATTCATTGCCGGCTTTCTCATCGCGTCCTGCAACCCAACCATCTCTAAGGTCTCTTTAATTTTAATGTGTGGGATTCCGTAAATATCCGCAAAAATTTGTAAGTTTTCAACACATGAAAATCTTTCATATACACCGAATTCATCCATCATAATGCCGATTTTCTTTTTATCTTCACCGGTAAGGTTTTCGACATTTTCACCCAGGATTCTGACAGAACCAGCCTCGTAGGCAAGCTGCCCCGTCAAAATTTTGATGAGGGTAGTTTTCCCAGCGCCTGACGGGCCGAGTAATCCGAATATTTCCCCGGACGGAATATCAAAATTTACTCCTGACAAAACAGTTTTATCGGCAAAACTTTTATATACATTCGCACATTGAATCACAGTCAGCCTCCTTTTTAGCTGTTTGATATTTACATGCTAAAAGACTGTCCGTTTAAAATCAATGCCGCAAAGCCTGAGTTGCCAGCTAAGCTATTTTAGTTGCCAAAATGCTTCATCTTTGGGATAACACGAGCTTTATACAAAAAGCCCTTAGACTAAAAATTTTATTCGCGTGTATTTTCTTTCATCAGGAGATTTTATACAAGTCATCTCCGTAAAACATGATTTTGTCATTCCTGCTGGATTGTCTCATTACTAAAATCACGTTATACACATCAGGATACGGTGAAACCATCCCCACACATGCCATACCAAACACCAAGCCATTAAACACAGTCGCGTGTGGTGATGCCAATAAAAACAAAGTTAAAGGGATAACGCCAAGCAGAAATGGTAATAAACACATAAGAATAAAGCGAGCTCTGTTTAGCGGATAGGACACCAAAGCCACGAACACCATTTTGCCTTTTAGCTTACCAATAGTGACCTGCGCTTCCTTGGGATAAACGATGGCGTGCAACCATTCATGGACAATCAAAAGGGAAAAACCCAGCAGCAAACCGCCTATGATAGCCGGCTTGGAAACAACCCTTGTATGACTTAGATACATTTTCGTAAACATCGCCAAAATCATGACAACACATAGTATTACAGCAACAGGCATGGATTTCTTCATCATCTCTGCCATTGAAGCAGGAGCTTTTAGTTTTTTCGCATTCTTAGGAAGCTTTCCACACTGATATTTACTTATATTATCAATCGATTTCACGAACTTTATCATTTCATTTCATCTCAATAGCTATTCGATTTCAAGTCGTTGAAGCCTTTTCCCCTGTAGTATCATATTTAGATCTTGCTCTTCCCCTTTAATAAAAGCCCTTAATCATCTAAAGCTCAAAGCCTAACAATGGCACCAGCATTTCATCTTCGTGCAAGCCGCCATGTCTGCCTGCCATGTGATTAAGCTTGTTTGGCCACCACAAATATGCCTCAGGATCAGTCACCACAGCGACAAGATCACCAATACGATTATCCAAATCCGGATACGGAGCACCTTTGCCAAAAAGCTCCATTTGTAGAGCTTGTTCACGGTTAATGAGCTTAAACTTACCAGGCCAGGTCTTTTCAAAATAATCTCTCACCGTTTCATCTTGACCATTCTTAGTGTATAGGAAAGGCAAACGTGCCTCGCATGTTGGTGGTATAACCAGCATCTTGCGCAGTTCTGGATGGTTCACCAAATTGTAATTTTCATCAACAGGTGTGGTCACCGAACCATGATCCGCGGTAAGCAAGACCAAAGTATCACCAGGTTTTCTTTTATTCACCTTTTCTATTAAAAGTCGTTCAAAACTATTACTAAAGTTTGTAAAGGAATCAAGACCCACCTCAGCATAGGTGCCATAGCGGTGAGAAAGTGTATCCACTACACTCCAATAAGCATACACAAACTGGCGTCTGGGATTGGGATTTATCAAAAGCTGACGAACCTTCATCCACATGTCGGATTCGCTTGAATAGCCATGAAAAGTCGCATCATTCAAATGCATGCGAGAAAGCCCCGAACCGATGATATGAGAAGGCATCACCGCATGGGTATCAATGCCCCATTTCTTAAAATGTGTGCCGATTGGATCGATACCCAAAAACGTTTGGGGATTAAAGCCCCCGCGAGACAGTCCACCCATATCCCCTTCAAAAAAAGCAGGCATATGAAAAATATTATTGATAGACATGCCCAATTGCCAAAGCCACATCTCATAGCCAATCACGCCATGCTGACTGGGTGTGCTGCCAGTCCAAATGCTCGTCAATGCCGAAGCTGTTGTACTTGGGCAGATACTGGTCAGCGGGAAAAGATGTCCAGCCTCGATCTGCGTTCGCCAAAAAGGGAGGTGCCCGTCAGCAATCCACCGGCGCAACTGCTTATAACCCAGTGCGTCTACCAAAATAACTAAAACCTGTTTGTAGTTCTTCGCAAAGTGATTGCTAATGCTTTCGTCCAGTGGTGCAGCTGGTAAGGACTTTCCACCCAACCATGCACTCACACTTGGGATAATATTCGCGATACCAAAACCGTCATATGAAGGCAAAATGCTGTCAGGCACACCCTCCATTGATTTCAAATGTTTCATAACAAGTTCTTCATGTACAGGCATTATCTCTCCAATCTACAAAGCCAGGCAGGCTTCCACTGCCAGCCAAAATAAGCTTTCGCGAACGTCGTGTTTATGATTCCAGGCGCGTTGGTCCCATCCATCTGGATGTACCAAATCGCCACCATACAGTATTTGACCAAAATCCACCCCTCTGAACTCAGCCACCGCCATAAAAGCAGACGCTTCCATCTCGACTACCTTGGCACCCTGCTCGCGATAATGTGCGACTTTGG
>JAAZIH010000143.1 GCA_012800995.1 Chloroflexota bacterium | reverse complement strand
GAATTTGGTGACGCGGTAGATGTTTCGGATGAGTTCAAGTATGAGTGGGTCTCCATACCACACATTTACGCGACACCATTCTATGTGTATGCTTACGCTTTTGGACAGCTTTTGGTCTTCGCGCTTTACAAACGCTATCAGGAAGAAGGCGAAAGTTTCAAACCTAAGTTCATGCGCATCTTGTCCGCGGGTGGCTCTCTCGCGCCCATAGAGCTATTGAGCGAAGTTGGTATTGACGTGACCACAGCCGAATTCTGGCAAGGTGGCTTTGACGTCATTTCAGGCTTGGTGGATAAATTAGAGCAGCTCTAATCCAAAAATATAGTTGCTGGAAATAACAGACTGTTTGGAACGAGACAGTCTGTTTTATTTAATATCTCAGGCTTGGCTGATATCTAGGCTTGAAAGAATTAGCTAAAGCTTAAGGTCCCAGACAGCCAATAGGAACCACGTAGACGTCATCTTTGCGTTGGTAAGCGTATTGTCCAGCAGTCAAAATCATCATGAAACACGGCGGTTTCATTTGTTTTTGTCGAATGAGATTGTCGAGTTTGAGCAGATGTTCCGCGCCTTCATCAATACTTTTACTGCCCAATTTAGCTTCAATGAGAGCATACCTGCCATTATTTAAGTGCAAAACGATGTCGCATTCTAAGCCATAGCGATCACGATAGTATGAAATATGCCCTTTGTTTTCAACACTGTAAATGCTTAGGTCATGAATACACAGGCTTTCAAAAAAGAAACCAAAGGTGTTTAAATCATCCAATAATTGATCGGGTGAAAGTCCAAGTGCGGCAATGGCTAATGAGGGGTCAGAAAAGCCTCTTTTATTGCTGGCACGCATGGCGCTTGCTGATCGAATAGAAGGATTCCATGCGGGTATGTCGCGTAATACAAAGAGCTCATTGAGAATGGCAATATATCTGTAAAGTGTCGATTCGCTTATGCCGGCATCATTTGACAGCAAGTCTTCCAGAATGGCTCGGTTGGAAGCCAAAGTCGAAATGTTTCTGGCATAAGAGCGTAAAATAGCTCTGATTCTTTCAGGCGTGGGAATTGGCTCATCCAACTGTGCGGCATCTTCAAAAATAATCCCATCGACATAATTTGGTGCTACCAATAAACTCGCTGAGTCACTCATTGTTAACGTTGCAGGCCAACCGCCACGACAGATCGCTTTTGCCAATTGGTCAACAGATAATGAGCTCGCGGATCCTGTAAAGGGTTCATTCGCAAAAAGCGAGTTTAAAGACACTGTGCCGTTTGACTCACCATATTCAAAAAGACTCATGGTAGACATGGGCATTTGGGCAATTCGTCCTGTGCCAGAGTGCATCATTTTGGAACGATCGACAACGGTTGATCCGGTGAGGATGAATTGCCCCGTTTTTTGTCTTTGGTCAACGGCGTTTCTCACTGCGTCCCATAGAACAGGTGCCATTTGCCATTCATCAATCAACCGTGGTGTATCTCCTTCCAGTAATAGGGAGGGCTTGAAATCAGCCAGTGCCAGGTAGTTTTCTGAAAGATCTGGATCTTGCAATTTGAGAACGCTGTTGGCCTTTTGTTCAGCCGTTGTTGTTTTTCCGGACCATTTCGGACCCTTAATAACAACTGCGCCAAATGCTTTAAGATACAGTTCAAGCACTTTGTCGACAATTCTTGGATAGTATTTCTTGTTCATAAGCTCTCTCTTATTATGTTGTTAACATATTACCATAGGAGAGAATTGTGGTAAAGCATAATAGATATTTGTGCTAAAATGTGAGAGAGTATTGTGGTTTCTGGCTTGGTGGATAAATTAGAGCAACTCTAAGTCATTTCATGTCTTTTTGAACCCGAACAGGTCAGTGTTTTTTACTAGCCTGTTTGCCATTAAAAGAGGGGATAAGTGGTAAAATGCTAATTAACATCATAAAAATGGAGGGCAGAAAGTGCGACGTAATAAATTTGCATTGTTTTTTACAGTGAGTTTAGTTTTGTGTATCCTTCTCTCAGCTTGCACAATAGAGATTAATGTATCTCCCAAAGATACGAAACCGGATGAGCCCCGAACGCCAGTTGAGCAAGTTCAGCCCACAACTGTGCCCCCAACCCCAACAGATGTGCCGCCAACACCAACCGAAATATCTCCAACTGAAATACCGCCAACTGAAGTTCCACCAAGCCCCACGCCAATGCCGGTTGTTACCTTAGGTGTTGTAGATATGGGAGATGGCTTTTGGCTCACCTATGATACGGCGTTATGGAAAATCAATAGTGATCGCGGTTACAATTTCTTGCAATCCAAAAACTACAACGGTTGTAATTTCCAGTATCAATTTGGGCATGGAATGGACCCGAACACGTTTGAAGCTAATATGTCGCCGAAAACGTTTGGCGGAAAAGAAATAAAGGTTACACGCTGGACTCGCATTTCAAACGGAGACCTAATTCTTTTGGCTTTTTATTACGGGTCTGAATATTTCTCAGTTGAGGGTCCCAAGGCTGAAACACTCCCTCCCGAATGCGAGGCACAGGCGTATGATGTGGTTACCCTATCGGCGGAGAAGGGTTTTAAACCTTAATTTGCTTCTAACTAATGCTCCGTAGATAAACGCTTTTCCATCTTACGGGGTAAAATAAGACCACTTTTGGGAACTGTATTTCACTCGCTTTTGGCAGATAATGAACTCATGCTTAAGGTTAGTGACGGATAAGCCCGCAAAAAAGAACTTGCCACGATCATTTTGATAAAAGACTGACTTTAACCAAACCGACAACATTAAAAACCGGAGAAGAGAATGAAAAAGACAAGTTTGCTATCCCTCATTATTTTGTTTGTATTGTTGACTGTCACAGCATGCTCCAGCATTGCTGAAAAACTTATTGAGATTATTAAGCTAAATGACATTCCTGAAGCCACAGATCTGCCATTTATCCCGGAACTTACCCTTGAACCCACAGCAGCACCGGAGCAACTGCCTACAGAAACGCCATCTGGAGAGCCATTACCAGAGGAAGAAAGCGAAATTGTTTTAGAGTCCGTTCAAATGGAGCTGGACTTTTGGTTCACCTTTAACACAGCCAAATGGCAAGCGGAAGAGGGTCATCAGTATCAAGTCCCGCGTTTGATTTCCAAAACCTATCCGGAATGTGTCATTTCTGTCAACAATGGTCTTGGCATGCCAGATTCATTCGATGTCCATACGGACCATGTCACCATCGGGAAGACTCAGTTTTCAGTAACAGACAGTGTATACAAAGGCACAAGTGATATCGTGTTAAGGTCTTATCTTTGGGCTGATACGCATATCATTTCTGTGGCAGGAAACGGCCTGCCTCCGCTAAACCCGCAGTGTTTACAAGATGTGGAGGACGTTCTAACACGTTCTGAAGCCATGGAATTCAAAGCTTTGCCAGGCTTTGAAGCTGAAACAAAAATTATTCCACCTATTGTCTATGTGAAAGATCACAATGTCTGGGCTTATTATTCAGAGACGGGTGCACAAAAGCAGGTGACGCTGGATGGTGGCGAAAGACACGGAAACATCACCACTAACTATGCCAACCCAAAGGTCTCTCCGAATGGGCGATTTGTGGCGTACGAAAAGTTTGACAGCCGCTTTATTTTTGTCTATGGCTTTGAAACCGCTGAGCTGTGGACAACAGAAGAATTCTTGCCTGAAGCCGATGTGCAAGATAGCGTTATTGGTTGGGACTCAAGCAATCAGCTCTATATTTCCCGGCATCATGGTAACTGTGATTTTGCTCAAAATCAGCCAGTAAAGCGGCATGTTGTGGAAGTGTTCATTTTTGATATTGCTAATGCGTATCTGAAATATGTGGATACTTTGCCTAATGAGGATACTCATGATTACGCTTACCCCCAGTCCATTGATGTCTCAAATAACGGGCGATATATCAACTACGTTCCGTCTGGCTGTAACCGTGGCGGGCCTTTTATTCATCGTGTTTATGATACCCAGACTCAAACGACCCTGGAGATGCATTCCTGGTGGCCAATGCAAGTTTCAAATGCTGAAGATCGTATAGCGTATGCTGATGGCGCGTGGCTGGAGGCTTCAAACACAATTTGGATCACCGAACAGGAATTGCCCAATGGTTTTCCACAATCAATAAATACCCTTGCCGACAGCGAACTTGTTTGGACCAATCCGCACTGGTCTTTTGACGACAAATATGTCGTGATGAGTAAATATCATTTTATAGGCGGGGTCGAAAGCATCATAGGGTTGGAGGCGTTTGATTTATCTTTCTTCTTGGGAAATGCCAGCCTGGAAATGGTTGAGAGCGGAGATTTTTCCGCCATATCTGTGCCGATAACAACAGATAATCCACAGGATGAAAACTGGATTTTTGGAGCATGGTCGCCGGTGGATTACCGAATGGTTATCGTTCGAATGCCAAGCTACGATGCAAGTGCCAGCCACCAGCAACCCTATGAACTGTGGTTGTTGAATCCAATAACGGGAGAGGCTTATATCATCGACAAAGCTGACACCATTTTTGAGCCAGATTGGTAATGGTACTTGTTGGATAAAATGGCATAGCCTGTATTTAATATTAAGTGCTGATGAGTGGTAAAATTAAAGTATCTTTCACCATAAGTTTAAGTAGATAATTCAAGAAGAGGAAAAATGAAGAAAAGAAATCTGCTTATCTTAATAGCTATTGTCATCATATCAATGACCAGCTCATGTAAATTATTAAAAATACCTGAATTGCTGATTGATTCACTTTCAGATCCGTTGGAAGATCGTGAGTCTGTAGATAACCCTATAGAAACAGCCATTCAAGCAGCAATCCATTCACTATCCGAAACACCCGTGCCAACAATAGAGGTTTTTCCTCCGACTATCTCGACAAAGATGCAGGATAACATCTGGTTTACTTATGCCATTGAGCTTTGGGACAGTGCTGGCGATCCTGTTTTTCCGAACTTGCAACATAAAAGATATCCAGAATGTCAAATCTTCCTCAATAATGGTCATGGAATGTCGGAAGCCTTTGTTTCGAGTTCCTCACGAATTGAAATTGAAAGAGTGACATTTACGAAAACAGAATGGCGTTACGCCGGCACAAATGATGTCGTTCTCGTTGCCTACAGCTGGAAAGACTCATTCTTATTCACCGTTGAAAATCCAGAAGGCGGTGT
This sequence comes from Chloroflexota bacterium, assembly GCA_012800995.1. Taxonomy (GTDB): domain Bacteria; phylum Chloroflexota; class Anaerolineae; order Anaerolineales; family Anaerolineaceae; genus Mesolinea. The sequence continues at coordinate 94 of JAAZIH010000143.1, read as the reverse complement.
TCTTAGGGAACAATGCCTTATTGACGCTCAGGACGTGCTGCGTTACTCAATCATTATGGGGTTTGAGGAAGCCATTACCCCCGTGTCCTTAACG
>JAAZIH010000142.1 GCA_012800995.1 Chloroflexota bacterium | reverse complement strand
GTAATTGGCTCACCAGGAATAGCTCTACTTGGATTCCAATACCAGTTGCCAGGCGCGACTGGCAACGGTTGACCACGGAACATTTCGCCAATACCTCTAAAAAAAGAGGAAATGCTTTGCCCAAAACTGAGCTCTTGTAAGGGAACGCTCTGTGAGCCTAAAATCATCCAGGCATCAGATATAACCTTTAACTCACCGAGGTTGCCTAAAACGCACACCAAAAAGACAGCAGCAATACCAGCCCAAAACGAAGCGCCAAATAAACGTTCAGGCGCGTCTTTTCGAATCAATTTACTTAAATTCCAGCTTACGCTAAAAGTGCCAGTAGCCAACAGAGAAAACCATAATGGCAAAATGATGTTATACGCTACTGCAGGAACAATGCCTAATGCCTTAACAGGCATGCCAACAAGCACCTGCCCATAGTAATAGTAATTGATATAACCACCAGCGTACCATGGATCATAAGCGGGAAAAATGCTGCTCTTTAAAACGGCATTGAGGTATGAAAAGTCCATCGGTTTCTCTCCGCCCTTCCATTGGTGCCATAAATCAGGATTGAGCCATCGCACCCATAGGAAGAAAAGAAATGAGATTAAACCAACTGCCTCAATAATCAGGAATTGTTTCCAGTTGGTTTTAATGATCTCTTTCAAAGAGTGTCGGCATAATACAGCTCTGATTGCTCCCAAAACGGCGATTAATCCCAGAATAAGCCATAAAAGAGGCTTTGTTACTACGATACCAACAGAACCCAACGAAAAAGCAAGCCATGCTAACAAAAGCAGTCCAATAAGTTTTGAGAACGCATACCCTTTATCGCGTAAGCCAGAAAAAGCAGCTTGAATTAAGGGAAAAACGAACCAACCCAACAGCGTCACGAATAGATAAAAAACAATAACCGCAACAGCAGGGTATCGGTTTATCCAGGAGTTCTTGTTAAAAAGCTCCGCCCAGGTGCCACCATCTCGTAGCGTTTTGACCATATCCTCATCCAACATCAAACTTTCCGCCCCATCCGTTGGAGCCTTGTAAGTATGAGCTTGTTTAGGTGTCAAGAAAACAGCCTTGCTTAAATCCACCTGATCCAATGTATCAAGCATTTTCGCATTAAAGCTTTCAGTTTTCTTGAAGATTAATACTTTAGGGTGGTCATAGACTGAGAACGCCTCTTCAGCAAACTGATCATTAAATTCTAAATTGACAAGGCTTGGATAAGATGTAAAAGTCTTAATGAGCTCAAAACCCAAATTACCTTTGTACATACCTGGTTCAGCGATGTTGTAACACTTCACCACGTCCATATCACTCGGACAACCCATCAAAGCGCGATAATAAAAAGTGCTGAGTGGATAGCGTTCAGGCACGCGCGATATGGTGCCCCACTGGCGGTTTGAAGTGATAAAAATATAATCACCAGTGATTAATGTATCTTTAAAGCGTTCAAGTTTTGAAGCATCATCTGGCCAGTAAAGTTCAAAGTTTAGACCACCCTGATATAAACCGCCACTGCTTGCATATCCGATAAAGCCAGGTTTTGAGGTCGGTAATCCATCATCCCAGGAAGATTCATGAATAGGAGCAAAAGCACCAAGTGTTATTGCGCCCTCGCCTTCTTCCAATGATATTTCAATATCAAGCACTTGCGGATGGTTAATAGAGATGGGTTCTTCAAATTGAGCTGAGTACTCCTTTCCACGCCCACCACCGATATCTAAAAAGGTGTCTTTGATAACTACTTTTTGACTTTGAACAGGGTCGCCACCCTCTGTGGAAAGGTTAACAATCACAGTTTTCTGATTGCTATTTTGACTTACATCCAATACAAACGGGAATTGTATTGATTCAATAATGCCAG
>JAAZIH010000141.1 GCA_012800995.1 Chloroflexota bacterium | reverse complement strand
GATTCAACTGTTTTCGTCGAGTTATTGGTTGCTAACACGAAAGAAAGCCCCAGCTTTCTGATGGTGTCGAAAATCTGGGGCAGATTGCCGATTGCTTCATTATCGCGCCAAAGAACGCCATCCATATCCAAGATGAGCCCTTTGAGCAGCGGAAATCGATCCGTAAGCATCAAAACGTTATTTCTTAGGTGGCTCTAAGACCTTATCAATCAAGCCATATTCCAAAGCTTGCTGGGCGGTCATGTAAAAGTCACGATCAGTATCGCGTTGAATGACTTCCAGGGGTTGCCCGGTAACTTCAGCAAAGAAATTGTTGAGAGAAGATTTGAGGCGCAAGATTTCTTTGGCCATGATTTCGATGTCTGAGGCTTGTCCTTCGGTACCACCAAGAGGTTGATGTAAATGAATGGTGGCGTGGGGCAGGGCATAGCGTTGACCTTTTGTGCCTCCAGCCAACAAAACCGTGCCAAAGCTTGCGGTTACACCCACTGCAACAGTACTGATGGGGTTGCTTATCATATTCATGGTGTCCAAAATAGCCAATCCAGCATAGATAGAGCCACCCGGTGAATTGATATACATTTGAATGGCTTTATCCGGGTCGGTTTGGTTGAGATAAAGCAGTTGTGCCACGATGAGATTCGCAACCTGGTCATTAATCGCTGAGCCAACAAAGACAATGCGTTCTTTCAGCAACAGCGAATAAATGTCATAGGCTCGTTCACCATGGGCTGTGGGTTCTACGACCATGGGTATGAGAGATCTAACTTGATTCATGTTATTTCCTTAACTTGTTTTGCTCGTAGCATAACAAAGAAGTGTTAGAAGAATGTTTATTCTTCTGTTTCTTCTTCAGTTTTATCAGCTTCCTCTTTTTCAGGTACAGCTTCAGCTTTCTTAGTGCTAATCTTAGTCTTGCTTGAAACCTTTTTGGGCTTTGGAGCTTCAACCTGAATGATATCCGGATTGGCCAATGACTTCAATAGTTCAAATTGTGCCTGACCCATAGCGCGATTGTAGGCTTCCATTGTGACGCTTTCTGAAAATTTCTTCGCGCCGAGGTCTTTTTGGGCTCGCTCCAATTCGCCGCTTTGAATCATCTGTCCAATGATCTTTTGAATTTCAGCTTCAAGTACTTTTTCATCGATCTTAAGCTCGTGTTTACGGGTTAATTCGTTCATAATTAATGAACGTTCCAGACGGTTCTTGGCGTGTGGCTTGATTTCTTCTTCAATGTAAGTTTCTTTATCTTGTTTGCGAAGTTTCAATAATAGCTCAAGATCCATGCCCTGGTGTGAAAGATGGTGTTCCACCTGATGCAACATGTCTTCCTCAGCGTCTTCAAGCTGTTGAGGACAGTATTTGATGGTCGAGTTTTCACGCAGTTCATCAACAAGTTCGGTGAAGTATTGGTCATCATACTCGGTGTTCTTACGATTTTCGATGGCTTTTTTGATATCTTCACGCAAGGCTTCTTCAGTTTCGTAATCGCCAATTTGTTGTAAGATTTCTTCGTTAAGCTCTGGAGATTGAAGTTCTTTAACTTCTTGCAAGTTGGCAACAAATTTTACCGTCTTGCCAGCCAGAGACTCATCACGCGCGTCTTCAGGAAAACTGTGTTCAAATTCAAGGCTCTTACCGGCTTTCTTGCCGATAAATTTGCGGTTGAAGCCTTCAAAAGGCCATTCGCTGGGTCGCTTTACATCCTCAGCTTCAATGAGCACTTGTTGGGGAGTTTCTTTTATGATTACGGCATCTTCATCTACAGCGTTTTTATCAGTACCTTCGAGGGTGAAGTAGACCACATCACCTTCCTTGGCAGCACGTTCCACAGGGACGACATCCGCGAAATTGCGTTTAAAGCGTTCCAACTCCTGTTCGATTTCTTCATCGGTCACAGCTTCTGGAGCATATTCTTTGTTAAGTTTGTCATCACCGATGAGTGCAACTTCTGCCTCAAGGGGGATAACAAATTCAAAGATGGGGGGCTCGTAACTGCTGATATTTTCAAGGTTACCAGGCCCCCAAGGCTTGATCCCTTCCTGATCGAGGACTTTTGGATATTCCTCTTCCAAAAGAAGGTCTATAGCCTCTTGGATAACGCTGGCTTCGCCAACGTGGTTAAGTACCATATTGTAGGGCGCTTTACCCGGTCTGAATCCGGGAATGCGTGTGTTTTTAGCAATTTTACGCGCGGCACGGCGTTTGAATTGTTCCAGCAAATCCTGCTCGAATTCGGCTGTAATCTTAACCTGATGGTCATCGGTGTATTCTTTAGTTGTTTTCAAAATCTACCTCAATATTACTTTCGTATTTAGAAGTGGGGAAAGAGGGGCTCGAACCCTCACGCGTCTCCGCACATGATCCTAAGTCATGCCTGTCTGCCAATTCCAGCACTTCCCCTCGGGCGTGAATTATAAGCGTTTGAATGGTGAACGTCAACAAAAATGCTTTTCCTCGACTTAAGAAACAAAACGATGTCTTGATGCAAATTTGGTGGTAATCAATTATTTTGCTGTGTATAATCCATTGAAGCATGATATGAAACGCTCAAATGACATTGTGTATCTAAACGCAAAAGCATGAGCTTATCATTTTCAATTATAGATATGCTCCCTTTGATATAACTTAGGGACTAATAAGTAGAGGAAACTGATGAAAAAGACCAAACTCGTCCTTGTTCTGCTCTCGCTAATATTGCTACTTTCAATATTTCCATCCCCAACTACAGCTCAAACAAATGTCAATTGCGGCACTAACAGTGATATCCAAGATATTCTTGATCAAATGACAGAAACAAGTGTTGCTAAGTGGATACGTGATCTTAGTGGCGAAGATCCTGTCATTATAGATGGCGAACAATACACTATAAAGACTCGATACACTTCCGAACTCTTCAACCCTGCCAACCAAAACGCTAAAGCTTATTCGTATATTACACAGGAACTCATAAAATTAGGATTTGTACCTGGCGTAACTTTACATGATCATGACTACTCATTTAAAAGTTATGCCCCTAAAAACCTGGATAGAACAATTCCTGATCCTGAACCGATAGAAATTGAAGCGGTTGGTGCTAAAAACCTGGTTCTTACTATCCCTGGTCATGGG
>JAAZIH010000140.1 GCA_012800995.1 Chloroflexota bacterium | reverse complement strand
CCAAGAGGTTTTAATGCAAAGACAATTGGATAGGAGACAAATGTGAGCCAACGCGCGTCACGTTCCTATCGCGCGCAGGCGATTGTGCTCAAGCATCGCGAGTATGACGAGGCTGATCGCATTCTAACGCTTTACACCTTAGAACATGGCAAATTACAAGCTATTGCCAAGGGTGCGCGAAAAGTGAAGAGTCGTAAAGCGGGTCATTTAGAGCCCTTTACGCTGGTGTTACTACAACTTGCCAAAGGACGCACCTGGGAGGTGATTGCCCAGGCTGAAGCTCAAAAAACTTTTCAGAACATCCGTGATGACCTGACGCTCACCGCGCAAGCTGCCTACCTTGTGGAACTAATTGACCGTTTCAGTTACGAGGAAGGTCCAAACCGCGCTCTTTTTCAGACGTTGGCTGATGGATTACAACGGCTTAACGAAGGCTTTGCGTCTGAAACAGTTGTGCATTATTTCGAATTAAGGTTGCTTGAGAATATTGGCTTTAGGCCAGAACTCAATCGTTGTCTCGCCTGTGATGCCAAAATTCAACCCGAGCCGCAATATTATTCGCCAAAATTAGGTGGAGTATTGTGCCCGAAATGTTTTTCAGTTGACCTGACCGCATGGCGTATTTCCTTGAACGCCTTGAAGTATCTACGATATTTTCAACGGTCGTCCTGGTCAAAGATTAAAAACAGAGTTATTCCGCCTGAAATCGAACAGGAAATTAAACACCTCATTCAACATCATTTCACGTATTTATTGGAAAAGAATTTAAAAACACCTGATTTTCTCAAAGCGGTTAACTGATCATTGTTTTTTGGGATATCTCGTTGCGTGAAAGAAAACAGTCCGAAACTTCGTAAAACTTATCTAACATCAAGATAACTTTCGTCTGTCTCGTTGAACTGATATAATAAAGAAGCCTCAGGTACGACAACGAGGCGCGGAGGATTTATGGAAATTACTTGGTATGGACATTCGTGTTTTCGCTTTGTTGAGCGTGGCATGGCAACCGTTGTTACGGATCCCTTTGATTCAAAAGTAGCTGGATATAATCCGCTGAAACTTAAAGCGGATATTGCCACCGTTAGCTGTAATGACCTCGCTCACAATAACGTAAGCGTTATTCGCCCGGAACCTTTCATTATTAATGGACCGGGTGAATATGAACGGGGTGGCGTTTTTATTACCGGCATTCAAACTTCACCACTCACGACCAATAAAAAAGATTTACGAAACACGCTTTATGTTTACGATTATGGCACGATGACTATTATGCATCTTGGGCAAGCAAACAATGTTCCAGCTCAAAATTTGGTAGAGGAACTTGGGCAAATCAACATCGCCCTGGTGCCAGTTGGTGAAGGTGGCGCGTTGAACGCCTCAAAAGCAGCTGAGCTGATCAGCATGCTTGAACCCAACATCGTTATCCCAATGCACTACGAAACGCCTCATTCCAAACTGCCCCTTGAGCCGCTGAGCAAATTCTTAAAGGAAATGGGCATTACTCAGCTTGAAACAATGGAGTCATACAAGGCAACGGCATCTTCTTTTACCGAGGAAACCCGTGTTATCGCCTTGGATCCTAAACTAATGGCGCTTTAAAATGGCTGTAAAAGTTATTATGACCTGGGACCTCAAACGGGGTCACGAGCAGCAATACTTTGAGTTCGTTGTAGGGGAATACTTGCCCAAAGTGAACCAACTGGGACTCGTGCTAACGGACGCCTGGCTGACTGCCTATGGCGAAAGACCCACCATGTTGGTGGGTGGCACGATACCAACGCTGACGAAAGCGAGGCACCTTTTTGAATCAGTTGAATGGGCTGATCTTGAAAATGAGTTGCTCGATTTTGTGGATGACTACAAAGTGAAAGTGCTTGACTTGAAAGGGGGTTTTCAGTTTTAAAAATGCCTGTCCAAAAACTGTTACTGACTTGGTACGACACAAACGCCAGGGTACTCCCCTGGCGTTCTCATCCCGTGCCTTATCATGTTCTGGTATCTGAATTTATGTTGCAACAGACTCAGGTCGATACAGTATTGCCCTATTACCTGCGTTTTATTGAAACGTGGCCAAGTGTCAAAGCCCTGGCAAATGCCGAAGAACAAGCTGTTTTGAAGCTCTGGGAAGGATTGGGCTACTACCGGCGGGCTTTGAGTTTACACCGTAGCGCCAGGTACATTGTCGAGCATTTTAATGGCAAAGTACCGTCCGAATTGAGCAACTTGCTCAAACTGCCCGGTGTCGGTCCCTATACCGCTGCAGCAATTGCGTCGATTGCTTTTAATAAGCCTGTAGCAGCGGTTGATGGCAACATTCGTCGGGTTTATGCGCGCTTGTTTGCGATTGATGGAGAATTGGAGGAAAAAGCAACGGAAGCGCGATTGCAAGAACTGGCAGCGGAGACATTATCGCTGAATCGTCCGGGTGATTTTAACCAGGCTCTAATGGACTTGGGCGCGACCATTTGCACGCCTCGCAAACCCCTTTGTGAATTGTGCCCATTGCTTCAGCTTTGTCAAGCCAATCAACAGGGTACAGCAGATAATTTGCCAAAGCGCAAAGAAAAACTCAAAGTACCTCATTATGTTGTGACCGCCGCGGTGATACAAGAGGGCGATAAAGTGCTTATCACGCAGCGTGCCAAAGGCGATCTGCTGGGAGGTATGTGGGAATTCCCTGGAGGTAAATTAGAGGAAAGCGACACAAGCTTGCAGGATGGCATCAAACGCGAGATTATGGAAGAGCTGGGCGTTTTGATTGATGTCGGCGAAGGTTTTGGTGTTTATAAACATGCTTATACCCACTATAAAATCACCTTACATGCTTTTCTTTCCCGTTTACAAATAGGTGAATCGTTACTCACACCCCACGGAGAGCCGGAGTGTGAAAGCTATAAATGGGTAAAGCCCAAAGACTTAGCACAATTCCCAATGGGAAAAGTTGATAGGATGATATCCGAACAATTGATAAGAAAGAAGTCTGAATATTGATGATGAAAGAGAACAAAACTGACTTGAATCCAGCCCAAAAAGAAAAATCAAAGCATCTTGTGCGTTTGTTAGCTGGCTGGCTGATGATTCTATTTGTGACTTTTGCTTATGTGGGTTCTGAATGGCTTTTTATGATTACAAAGCCTTCTTCAATGAGCCAGACAACACTAATTGAAAAAATGACCATTCCGCTTTTCAGTATTGCTTTGTTAACTTTGCTGGCTTGTTTGATACAGACAGTTCTTTACTTCCTTGTTCATAAAAAATTTGACAGCAACCATTGGGGTAGCCGATTAATGATGATTATCCCAGCTTTCATTATGGCTTCAACCATTCTGCTGTTTGTCGATAACTTGACTTATATAACGATGTCAATAGGAATTATCACCAGCAGGCGCTTCGTGCGATTGTATTATGCGATGGGTTTTTTATTGCTTGCCGGCTTTTTCGTTTTTGATTTTGCCAGGCTTCATAAGGCTTTGATTGAGAATCTTTCTCGCAGAACAAAAGAAAAAAACAAGAGGCTTGTTGCTACCGTAATGGGCTTGATGGTCATTATCGTGATAACCGGCTTTGTCCTTGGGCTTATGCAAAAGCCCCATAATGCTCTGGAAATATCGGGGGTCCAAGATAAAAAGAACGTTGTGCTCATCACCGCGGATGGGCTTGAAACAAAGTACATGTCTGTTTATGGCTATGAAAAAAACACAACACCTTTCTTAAAATCAGGTGCTTCACGAGCATTAATTGCGGGCAATCATTTTTCAAACTCCGGCAACACAGGCGGCTCAGTTACGTCAATACTAACCGGTAAATACCCAACAAAGACTCGGGTTTTGTATCGACCGGATATCCTTAGGGGAGAAGATAGTTACCAAAGTCTTCCGGCTGTCTTGAAACAATCAGGATATTATTGTGGCCAATATAGTTATGAATACTATGCTGACGCTATCGAACTAAATTTTAAAGAAGCTTTCGATTATGTGAATGGACGAGGCGCAAATACAACACGGCTTTTCGGCTTCAGAAAATTGCCTTTGCCAACAAATTACGAATATTTCCTCTATGAATTACAAACCCGACTCATTCCAAGGCTGAAACATATCTTCCTGGTAAATATAATGCAAAACCAGTTTCAGCAAATGACAGGGCAAATTGAATCATCGGATGCGTTTAAGGACCAGCAGAAAATAAGCTGGGCGACTGAGATTCTCTCGGATACAGAACGTCCGGTTTTTCTTCATATCCACTGGATGGGCACGCATGGGCCAGATTTTAAACCCCTTAATCGAGTGTTTTCGGCGGATTTAGACATTAACCAACAAGCTGACTGGGATATTTCTTTCTATGAGGATGCCATACTCGATTTTGATGATGCAATCAGACGTCTTTATACGGAGCTGGAAAACGCAGGTATTTTAAATGATACGCTTATTATTATTGGATCTGATCATGCTATGCAATTTGTCACCGACAAGCCCATACCCTTGATTTTGCTTATTCCAGAGGCAGATTACACAGGCGAAATTTTGATAGATACTCAAAATATCGATATCGCTCCAACGATATTAGACTATCTTGGAGCAGAAATCCCGGAATGGATGGCGGGTGAGTCTTTGCTCGCGCCTATAGATAAATACAGAGCTCTTATTAGCGTGCGACTAAAGCATAGTGATGGCGATGGAGAAGCATTAACCATTGATAATGAATACAATAATCCGCCTTTTTATCAGTTTGATTTGATGGCTGTTCAAAATTGTGGCAGGTATATAGAGTTGGATCTTGAAACTTATGAGTGGAATATCCGTCCCGTCCCTGGCTATGTATCTGTTTGCGGTTCAGATGACATTATTGATATTGACACGGTTTATCAATTAATGATTGACCGATTAAAGAAAGACGGGTTTGAATTTAACGAGACTGATGTTCCGAAACCACAGGAAAATTAGATGGGACAAGTAAGTTTAATCCTAAATAATACACAAAACGTGAAACGCAATATGAAACGCGGTGGATTTTGTTTTATTTCCGTTACAGTTGTAATACATCTGACTAAGTCCTTACACCAAAATATAAATCCCTGTGCTAAAATAATACTTTGATAACGATAAGATAACAAAGGCTTGTTTTTTGAAGTCTTTTCTACTTAAATACTAACTAAAGAGGTCATATGTCACAACTGTTTTCTTTTCTAATGAAACCAAAGCAATATCTTGATCCAGGGGCAGGTAGCTTGATCATTCAAGTCATACTGGGGGTTCTGTTGGGCGCGGGTGTTGCTATACGGGTATTTTGGAAACAGATCAAGAGTTTTTTTACTGGTAAAAAAGGTGCTGATGCTGAGTTCGACCCAACAGAAATCGAATCTTCTGAAGTAATCGACATAACTGAAGACCAGAAAGATAAATAGACGTTTTACTTCTTCTTGAATAGCTTCTAAAGAGAGGCATAGCTGTATTGAAGTCGGGTACAGTGACATTAGATTGCCTTAAGCATTGGAAATGAGGAAATAATGGCAGAAAAAGTAAGCGCGTCTTTTCGTGACCCAAGCGGGTTTATGTTCAAGCGGGATGGCGAGTTTTATCGGCAGGTAAATCATTCTTATAAAGAAGATTTTGATATGCTGATGTCATCCGGCCTTTACCAGCATCTGAGTAAAGCCAATGCCCTGATACCTCACCAGGAAGCAGAGCTTGACCTTTCGCCCATATCTGACAAAGCTTATAAAATCATCAAGCCCTTACAACTTGATTTTATATCGTATCCTTATGAATGGTGCTTCAATCAATATAAAGACGCGGCAATCCTAACGCTTTCTATCGCGCGACGCGCTTTAGAATACGGCATGGTGCTTAAAGACGCCAGCGCATATAACATCCAATTTCACGAGGGTCGTCCAATTTTTATTGACACGCTCTCGTTTGAAGCATATAAAGAAGGTTTACCATGGGTGGCATATAAACAGTTTTGCCAGCATTTTCTTGCGCCTTTGGCTTTGATGGCGAAGACCGATATCCGCTTGCTTGCTTTAATGCGTAACTATATAGACGGTATTCCTCTGGATTTAGCATCGGCATTACTGCCCAAGAGCACAAAACTCAATTTTGGTTTGGCAACGCACATTCATATCCACGCCAAGAGCCAGCAAAAGTACGCCGATCAAAAACTGTCTCAAAAAGAGCTTACCGGGAAAGTGTCAAAACAAGCATTGTATAACCTGCTTGATAGCCTGCTTACGGTTGTGCGCTCGCTTAAGGTCAAGACTATTATGACTGAGTGGGCAGATTATTATCAGGATAATAATTACACAGAAAGTTCTTTTGAGGCAAAACGGGACCTGGTGGCAGATTTCATTAAGCAAATCAATCCTAAAACGGTATGGGATTTAGGTGGCAATACGGGCGAATTCAGCCGCTGTGCCTCTGATTTGGGTATCTCAACCGTTTCTTTTGATATTGATCCAGGTGCTGTTCAACAAAACTACGCTATCGTTAAATCGAAAAAAGAAAAGTTCATGCTGCCACTGCTAATGGATTTGACGAATCCATCTCCGTCAATTGGCTGGCATAATCAGGAACGCGATTCACTCAAAGAGCGTGGGCCGGCTGATTTGATTATGGCATTGGCTTTGATTCACCATATGGCGATTGCCAACAACGTGCCTTTAAGGGAAGTTGCACGCAGTTTTGCTGAATTGGGTGAGCATCTTCTTATTGAGTTTGTTCCTAAACAGGATTCCCAGGTGGTGCGTCTTTTGAGCTCACGCTTGGATATTTTTCCGGACTACAACCCTGGGGAATTTAAAGAAGCGTTTTCTGAATATTACACAATTTTGGATGAAAAACCCGTGACGGGCTCAGAGCGCACGATGTATCTCATGAAACGGAAGTAAACGAAACCATAACAAACAGAAACGACTCGTTAAAGAGTCATTTCTTGTTTGTAAACAACTTAAGTCTTATGTTCCGAACATTCTGTCTCCCGCGTCGCCAAGGCCAGGGAGGATATAACCATGCTCGTTTAATCGTTCGTCAATGCCAGCGATGTGAATAGGCACATCCGGATGGGCATCTTGCAGTCGCGCGATGCCCTCAGGCGCGGCGATGATGCCTATATACTTAATTTTACTGACCCCCCACTGTTTTAAAATGTCCACCGTAGCGACCGCGGAACCACCGGTCGCTAACATTGGGTCCAGGATCAGGCAAACTGAAACGGTAGGTTCAATGGGCAGTCTGTTGTAATAAGAGACCGGCTTTAGTGTGCGCTCGTCACGATAAAGCCCGATATGCCAAACTTCGGCACTGGGCATAAGCTCCCAAATGCCCTCAACCATACCCAGCCCAGCCCGTAGCACGGGCACCAGCCCAATCCGTTCGAGCAGTTTTTGTCCGGTTGTTTCTGCCAAAGGCGTTCGCAAGGGGATGTCTTGCGTGGCAAGGTCAAGGGTAGCTTCGTAAGTTAACAGCGCAGCAATTTCGCGCACCAATTCACGGAACTTTTTAGGTTCAGTGCGAAGATCCCGCAAAAGAGTGAGTTTAGTCGCGACTAAGGGGTGTGGGGATGGAAAAACAGATTTCATTTAGACCTCTTTTTTCTAAAATGGAGTGATAAGGAACGCGCGAAAAAGATTATCCACACGCTAATTGCTATTCCAATAATATATTTAAAGCTTTTAATTTTGGGGAGAATGCGCAAAAAGAAAGCTAAACCAAAAAAGAAAAACGACAATACGCGTAACAACTTTGCGGCCAAGTCTCCCTCGCCTAAGCGGGGGGCATATTTTGCGCCAATCCAGTCAAAGAAAAGCATCGCGATATCAAGGGCTAAGCCAAAAGCCAAAAACCATAAGGAAAGCTCCGAACCATCGCGGGTTATGGCTAAGTATGTGCCCAGGGAGTAGAACAAGAAGATGAATACATAGACAAGCATAAGATTCCTTTAAGCCAGGGGCGGTTTAACGCGTTCCTTATTATTCCAGATGGCAGCATAGATGATTGGCGCGAAGGCTAGAACGAGTGCTACAGATGCGCATAGAAAATAATCAGCTTTAGCGAAATAAAACACAAGCGTCAAAATGATGGCTAAAGCGAGCAAGATGCCGGTGAAGAGCCAGGCTTTCTTTGTTGAAGCCATTCGGTGTCCATAGACCGTGCCAGATTGTCCATTAATCGCAATAGGGTAGCGCGTACCCTTGTCGTCCACGTAGTAGGTGGTGAACATGGGTACGATTCCTTTCGTCCAGTTCATGTTCTTATATTCACCATAGAACGTGAATGACCTGGGATGTTGTGCCCCAGACGCTTTTCGGCAGTCCACGCTTGCGAGATTAGCCATTTGATTTTTAACCCCATCTTCGAGCTCATGTGGGTGGAGAGTTTCTTTTTGAACAAGACTTTGGGCAGTATTAATAGCTTGCCAGCTATGCGCGGTCATTAGGTCAACCGTGCCAAGCTGAGAAAGCCGTTGCTCGTGTGTATGAAGCGCGGGTGAGAGCACGTTATCATAATGGCGTTTCAAGAAACCCTTGCGAGGCTCTTCTTTTATCCGGGTTTTGATCACGTCCTGGCTACTCCAGCCGGCGTTCCCCATTTTCTCGCGGGAGGATACAACCTGGTAATCATAAGCAAATACAGCATCCCATTCACCGTCAAGATCAGCGTCAGTCAGCCAAACAGGCCAATAAACCAAAACCAAACGTTTTCCCAGATTTTCAGCCTTGAAGTCTGGGTATGGAAAAGCACTGCCTTTCGTGAACTGGGATAATCGCATACTTAAGGTTTGCGCATCTAAGGCAGGTGGGACAATGAGCTCAATTGGGGCTGAATCCATCGTGTTTGATGAAACCTGTAGTAAAGCTTGTTGGCAGAGAGGGCACGGAGTAGCTTGCCATCCTGACGGCACTATAAATGCGCGCTGACAGGCAGGGCAATCATGTGATTTGCCTTGGGTGGGCTCGTGGCGATTAATAGTTTCTTGTTCTTTCATGTAATCTTCTCCGCGTTTTTCGCTTGAACATAAAGCGCTATGGATATAACAATTCCAAGAACAACTATCAATCCGCTAAAGACCGGCAAGGCTCCACTGCCACTTATTTTCGAGATAATCAGGCTGATAAGGGCGATAAGCAAGGGGATGAGGGCAACAAGCCAGGTGACCGTGCGCACTTTCTTCCAGTCTACTGGTTTGACACCTGCCAATTTACCAGTTTGACCGTTGAGCATGAAGTTGTAATAGTTGGCTCCGTAACTGTAGCCAGACAGATAAACAGGTAAAAGCAAGTAACGCCACTGCTCATCATCGTAGCTCATATCAATGCTCATGTTTCGCACATGGCTGCTTCCGGTATCTCTCTCACAAAGTCTGTTTGTCGCAGTTCGAATTTCTTGTTTGGCATACTCCCATGCCTCTTTAAGTGGCGTTTCATAGGCTTGCACATTCATCCCAACCAGGTAATCGGGCGAAAAGAGCACTAATCCGCTCAGATTAAACGGTTCAATCGCGGAGAGCATAGCATGGTTGATGCGCTGAGGATTTACACCGTTGATGGTGATATCGGAGAATTGGTGGCTAATCGCGCCACTCTCCCAGCGCCAACGCAAAACCTGACGCGTTTTATATGACTTGCTGGAGGAATCATAGTAGGTTTCGGTCTCGTAATGGCCCACCTCCGCTTCCCAGCTTGCGTCAATTGCCGTGCTAAAAGTCCAGTAGGGTAGATAGATGGGCGATAGCTTGTCAATTTGGGCGGCATCTTTTAATGTTTTGGGGTGCATCCAGCCTTGGCTCAACCATTCCTGAATGCGTGGTTTGAGTGCCTCGGGTGTAGCGGAGAAGGGTAAGAGAACCTGTGGGCGTAAAGATTTGGTTTTGGGCAAGCTAAGATTTACTTTGTTCGAACCACAATAAGGACAAGTGGCTGCCACAGCACCTTTGGGATAACTCAGTTCCGCGCCACAATTATTGCAGTGCAAAAGCTGGCGGTCTGTTTCCCATTCCTGTTCGGCGGCTTGGACATTTTCAAGGGTAAACTCAAAGCTTTGGGCGCTTTTGCCAACCTGCTTTGTGGCGACTGGGGCAGTGTAGCCACAGTAAATACAAGCCATACCTGCAGAATTGACATCAAATTTCAAATGCCCGCCACATTGTGGGCAAGCATATGAACGGACTTCATCTTCGTCTTTTTCAGGGATTGGTGCGAAAACCATCACGCCATCAAGCTCAGATGGTACCTGTTCGAAGCCCGGAAAATAATACTTTGGGACCTGCAATACGAACCTCCGTGTGTTGTTCTTACATTATTATAATGGGAAAAGCGCTGTCCATCAGGTAAAATGAAGGCATGCAATACATAATTGATGGACATAATCTCATTCCTAAAATACCAGGGCTTAAGTTAAGCGATCCAGAAGATGAAATGGCACTCATTGATTTGCTCATTCCCTTTTTAAGACTCACCCGATCCCGAGCCAAAGTCTTTTTTGACCACGCCGCAGAAGGACAAAGTGGCGAACGCAACTTTGGTTTAGTTAAGGCGGTTTTTGTTCCAGCAGGGCAAAGTGCTGACGCGGCGATTATCGCGCATATTCAAAAGCTGGGTGCTGAAGCGCGTAATCAATGTTTGGTCAGCTCCGATCGCATGATTCAAGCCGCTGCTCGACCACGCTATATGAAGATTATCAAAAGCGAGGATTTCGCCGATGAACTTATTGCTAAGCTGTCTGAAAATCCTGAAAAAACCAAAGCTTTTGAAGGTTTAACGGTTGGCGAAATTGAAGAGTGGGAAGCGCTTTTTAACCAATATGGAACAACACCAGACGGTTATAATCCCTAAAAACAGAAACCTTTACAAAGCTTTTACAAAATGGGTTGCTAATCATGGTAGATTCATTGAAAGCCTTTGTATAGAGCGCTATAATGCATTGATATACGAAAAATGTCGAAAAATATAACAAAATCAACCGCTCTTATAACCTTTATATTTGCTCTTGGAACATTTTTGGGAGCTTGTCAAAACACGCTTCCGTCTGCGATGCCGACCAATACTGAACCAATCAACACAACTGATATTCCAACACTTAGCCCCAGTCCAACACCAACCGAAACACCTTCACCTACTGCTACAAATACAGCAACACCGACTCCGCCGCCAGCTAATTTTTGGCAGATCGATCTGCCTGAGACATTCGTTTCAGAGATTATGTTGCCGGAAGGTAGCTCTTGGCTAAGCGACCAAAAGTCAAGCCGTTATCATATCGTGCCATTTGATGAAGGTAAAAGTTTAGAGCCCTTAGCCCAAACGGATTGGACTTATGTTCTCGTAGCGCCATTCTTCACGGTGACTGATAATCTCAGCTATGAGGAATTGCGGGCTTTTTTGGCAGGGAATTCTTCGCCGGATGTCACCAGAGAAGACGCGAAAGTTCTCATGACACAAAACGACAAAGCTGCCATTCTGCATTTGCTTAATATGAGCTGGGCGAAAAACATAAAAACATTGATGGAGTTGGCCGACATGAGTGCCGATGCCTGGGGCAAAGATTGGGCGATAGTCCCTTTCGAGGCGCTCGATCCGCAGTGGAAGGTCATTTCAATTGATGGTATTTCACCTTTGGACCATGACTTTGACCCTGAAGACTACAAATTAAACTTGCGGGTTGGTGTTTTTCATAACGAGCAAGACGATTGGGAGAATCCGGAAGATGAGTTCGATTTTTCAATGATTTTGCCAGTACCAAACCGCGACAGATCGCAACTCACCAGTCTGATTATGACTGGCGTTACTGCTATGGCACGCGACACAGCTTTTACCATGGAGACTGAAGGTGTGCTTTATCCGGGTGAAAAAATCCGCGATCTCATGCGCGCGGCAGATTTGACCCACATCAGCAATGAAGTCTCTTTTTATGAGGGCTGTCCATATCCTGACCCGGATTATGAAGGCTTTATTTTTTGCAGCAATCCCGAATATATCAAATTGCTTGATGATCTGGGCGCGGACATCATTGAACTAACAGGCAATCATAATAACGACGTTTTGGCGCTTTATAAGGTCGACTCGGTGCCTTTTACGCTTGACTTGTATGAAAAATATGAGATGCAGTGGTATGCGGGCGGTGTGAACGAAGAGGACGCGAAGAGCCCCTTGCTTATCGAGCACAATGGCAATCGCTTGGCGTTTATTGGCTGTAACTCGTATGGACCCACGATGGCATGGGCATTAGATGAGCGTAGTGGCGCGGCACCTTGCGAAGACTTCGGTTGGTTAAAGTCGGAGGTGGCAAATTTGCGACAGAAAGGTTATCTGCCCATCGTTACTTTCCAGTTTCAGGAAGATTATATACGAGAAGCCACCTCATTACAGGAGCGCGATTTCAGGGATGTCGCCCAGGCGGGTCCAGTGATTGTGAATGGCAGTCAATCGCATGTTGCCAAGGCAATGGAGTTTTATGAGGGTAGTTTTATTCATTATGGGCTTGGTAATCTCTTTTTTGAACAACCCGAATTTTACATCACCTATGACAGCTTTATTCAAGAACATTATTTTTATCAGGGACATCTCATCAATACCCGTCTTCACACTATTACGATAGAAGACACGGGGCAACCCAGACTGATGGACCCAGAAGAACGGGAAAAATTCCTCACTATGATTTTTGCCGTTTCCGAGCCGCTCAGGAGGACACAATGAGCAGTATCAGCAATTATTCTACCGCGCCCCATTTTACGATAAAGGCTGTGCAGGCGCGCACAGGTATTAAACCCGTAACCCTTCGTGCCTGGGAGCGCCGTTATGAGCTTTTAGAGCCCACCCGTCTTAAGAATGGTTACAGGCTTTATTCTGAGCAAGACGTTCAGCTCTTGCTTTGGGTTAAAAGCCGATTAGATTCCGGGATGAGCATTAGCCAGGTTGTAAAACAGTTTAATGATATTCGCGAAAATGGTGCTTGGCCTGAAAGTGTACAAAAAGTGGAGCCTGAACTACCACGACTTAAACCTCCCATGCCCGCCCGGGATTATGCCGAAATTATGCTAAGCGCATTGATTGCGCACAATGAAACCCGTTTGCTGGCTGTGGTTGATGAAATGCGCAAGTACTTCGATTTAATAACCATTTTTGAGGAAATCGTTCAGCCAAGCGTAGCATTATTGGAACATGCCTGGTATCAAGGTGGCATTCCGATGGCGACTGTGCATGTTTCAACGCAGCATATCAAAAGCAAGCTGCTCAACCTTATGACCAGTTTGCCGGTCGTGCGAGAGGGCGCGCTGACCCTCCTTGGGAGCGGGCCAGGAGAGACCAAAGAGCTCGATGTTTTGATGTTGGCTGTGTTAATGCGACAAGCTGGCTTCTTTGTGGAATATTTGGGGCAGGATTTGCCCATTGAAGATATTTTGGACTATTCGCATATATCGAAACCGAAGTTTATCTGTCTCTATGTTGGCGAGGAGGCAACAGCCTACCTGATGCGCGACTTCGCGTCCCAATTAGCCAAACTGTCAACCAAGCCGCGTCTGCTTTATTTTGGCAGATATCTGGATGATAAGCCCGCCGTTCAAGAAAAATTAGGCGGAACTTATTTAGGCAAAACGCTTACTGAAGGACTTGAAACCATTCGCAAACTTGTTAGCCTGGGTGTGGTCCAAAAATGGGAATAACATTGGCTTGATAATAATCCTGACAAACTAAAACGCCGGCTTGTGTGTGAGAAACCGGCGTTTTTGTATCCACCAAAAGCTTAGGGAAAGCGTATTTTTAGAAGCCTTCCAGTTTAGAAATATCAGCGTATGGCGATAAGAGCGCGACCACGTTCTGGAGTAAGCCAAGACGGTTTTGGCGCACTTTTTCATCTTCTGCCATAACTAAAACCTTGTCAAAAAAGGTGTTGATACTCGGTACGAGTTGCTCTACTGCATGGAGCGCTTCTTCAAACCTGCCTGGCGCAAGTTGACTTAAAGCCTCATTGAGCGCGTGTTCTGCTGGATCTTGCAGGACTTCTGGATCAAGCAGGTAGGTTTCGCTGATGTTGCGTGTAATGCGCGCGCAACGGCTGTAAGCGGGCAGAAGGGTCTCCCACTCAGGTTTTTGCACCCAGTTATTCAACAGTTCCGCGCAGCGATTAGCCTTCGCGGGATTGGAAGACTGTACTTGCTCAACCGCTTCGACGACATCATAGCGGTAGCCTTTGTCCAATAAAACGCCGTGTAAACGACCTTGGATAAACTCAAGCGCGTTTTGCAAAACTTCATCCGAAATGTCCAGATCATAGTTTTCAGCAGCAAGTCGCAACGCGTTTTGAAGGTCAAAATCAAGCTCAAGTCCAATAAGAATTTGGTTCAGTCCTAAAGCCGCACGACGCAAGGCAAAGGGGTCTTTATTGGCAGTTGGCGCTAAGCCCACCGCGAAAAGGCCTACGATGGAATCCAGTCGATCAGCAATGCCCACAACCGTCGCGGGAACTTGGGTGGGGAGCATGTCATCGGCACTACGGGGCAAATAATGCTCAAATATGCCTTCTGCGACCGCTTCGGGCTCATCGGACAGGCGCGCGTAATATCTGCCCATCACGCCTTGCAGGGCGGTCATTTCTACAACCATATCAGTGGCTAAATCAGCCTTGCAAAGTCTGGCAATGCGCGCTGTTGTTTTTTGTTGCGCGGTGTCAAGCGCGAGCGTTTCCGCTAATTGTTGGCTAAGCTTTTCGATGCGAGTGGTTTTTTGGAGCATCGAGCCGAGTTCTTTTTGGAAAGTGAGCTGAGCTAAGTCGGGCACAAAATCTTCCAAGGCTTTTTCACGGTCAGCTTTGATGAAGAATTCAGCATCGGCAAAGCGTGCCAAAATAACCTGCAAGTTACCATCCACGACGATGGAAGCGTTTTTATCGTCGCCATTGCGGATGATGATAAAGTGTCGGCTGAGATTCCCATCGGCATCAAGCACAGGGAAGTAGCGCTGGTGCTTTTTCATTACCGCGATGAGCACTTCAGGGGGTAAGTTTTGAAGATAGCGCTTGTCGAAGCTGCCCAACAATGCAGTGGGGCGTTCGACCAAATTGGTGAGTTCGTCCAGTAACGCGGGGTCTTCTTCCAATTGTCCACCTGTTTTTTGAGCAAGTGTCCGGGCTTGTTGCCAAATCATATCGCGGCGTTGGCTGGGGTCCAAAACAATCCCTTCGCGTTCAAGGTAAGGTAAATAGTCTGTGGGGCTTTTCAGCCTGCAAACAGCTTCGGCTGAAAAGCGCATGCCGCGGGTCAGGCGGTCACTTTTCAGACCCGCGAAACTAAAGGGCACGACATGTTCACCCAAAAGCGCTACAAGCCAGCGCGCCGGGCGCGAGAATGCCACCTTGCTCTGGTTCCAGCGCATTGATTTAACGAAATGGATGCTATTGCAAATTTCCGGGAGTTGTTCGGCAAGGATTTCCATGGCACTTCTGCCCTTTTCTTCCATGCTTAACACAACATAGCGTCCGTTATCAAAGTCTTTGACTTCAAGCACGCTGACATCCACACCTTTGCCACGCGCGAAACCTTCGGCTACCTTAGTGGGTTTGCCATCGGCATCAAAAGCGCGGTCTGCGGGTGGACCCTTGAGTTCAACTTTACGGTCTTCCTGAGCGGTTTGCAGGTCTTTGATGAGTACGCTCAAACGACGGGGCGTGCCCAGGACTTCAAGCTGGCTATAGCTTAAACGCGCGTCAGTCAGGCGTTTTGTGAAACTTTGCTGGAGTTGTTCCAGCGCGTCGTCGAGATCGGCAACGGGGAGTTCTTCAGTGCCGATTTCGAGCAAAAAGTCGGCGTATTTGGTGTCGACAACTGGCAGGGCCACAGGTTCGAGCTCAAGTTCGGCTTGTTCTGTTTTTAGCCAGGGATAGCCCATGTCATCACGCTGGGCAATGTAGGCTTCGGCGACACGACGGGAGAGTTCGCGCATTTTGCCAAAAAGCGCCTGGCGTTCGGTAAAACCCACCGCGCCACGCGAGTCCATAATGTTGAAGGTGTGCGATGATTTGACGATGTTGTCATAGGCTGGCAGGACTAAGCCACCTTCAAGCGCGTTTTCAGCTTCTTCCACGAAGAGGCGGAACATTTCGCGCAAGCGGGGAACATCGGCTTTTTCAAAGTAATAGCTGCTGTGTTCGCGTTCGGCAACCTGGTAAACATCACCGTAAGTGCGCTCGCCATTCCAACGGATATCTTTAAAGTGGTTGATGTTTTGCAAGGTCATGGCAATGCGTTCGAGACCATAGGTAATCTCAACCGATGGGACCTCCAGTGGTACACCGCCGGACTGTTGGAAATAGGTGAATTGGGTGATTTCCTGCCCGTCAAGCCAAACTTCCCAGCCAAGGCCCCAGGCACTCAGCGCGGGTGATTCCCAGTTGTCTTCCACAAAGCGGATGTCGTGTTGGGCGGGGTCGATGCCCAGGGCGAGCAGGGAGTTTAGATAAAGTTCCTGTGGGTTGCCGGTGTCAGGTTTGAGAATGACCTGGTACTGGAAGAACTGTTGAAGCCGATTGGGGTTTATGCCGTAACGTCCGTCATCAGGGCGCACGGAAGGCTCAAGATAAGCTACTTTCCAGGGCTCAGGACCCAGCACGCGCAGGAAAGTGGCAGGGTTCATGGTGCCGGCACCGACCTGGGAGTAGTAGGGTTGCCAAATCAAACAGCCCTGCCCAGCCCAGTAAGTCTGGAGCTTGAAAATAATGTCTTGAAGATCTAAGCCTAATTTCATAGTCAAACCTCGTATTAATGTATAACGGGCTAATTATACTTCAGAGAAGGAGGGTAAAAGCACAATTGTTGATGGTCAAGGCACTTGAATATCTCTATAGGCTTACAAGCTCTAATAGTTCTTCTGTTCTGTTATGTTTGTTTTTTCATCTCTTCTTGCGTCAGGATTGATGTGTTGAAAAATGGAAATGGCATGAGTCAAATCTGGAGTAAAATAAGATTATGTTTGTCTCGCGAAAACAGCTCTCATTATTTCTTTCTGGTTTGTTGTTGGTAGCTTTGCTGAGCCTTGGCGCGTGCGCGCGAAAATTGCCCGATATTCCCTTTAGCGGCGCGCGGGCAACTTATGAGATAACGCATGATCCCAGCTTGGTGATACCTGGTCAACAACGCTGGACATCAACCCCGGATGGCTTCATAAAAATAGAAGAGACACAGGCTCCTGATTCGCTTCTTGTTGATTTTGGTGTAAATGAAGATGAGAGAACGCAAACACCTGCCAAGAAAGATGAAGAACAGCTCACTGCAACAAAAACGCCATCACCGACCGTAAAACGCCCATATGTCAGTTTTGCGGATTACTGGAAAGGAACATGGTACATTTGGTTTGAAGATGCCGGAAGATTGCTTGAAGCTGAACTTGTCTTTGAGCAAGATGGGGATATGATGATCGCTAAAGTGCAGATGGCAGGTCGCAGCTATGGCTTTACGCTTGAAGACAATAAGGAAAGCGATGTTTATAAAAGCTTTTTTAAGGGCGAGTGGCAAAGCGATCTTATGAAAAACCCGGTAACGTTTAGCTTATGGCCTCAAAATGAAACACAAGCAGCGGGACATCATTCAGAACCGGTGAAAACTTTTTGTGCTTCACGCGATAAAGATGATAGACCAGACCCCTGTTTTTTATGGATAGAGCAATAGATTATCCTGTTTTATTAGGGTCTCGAAATCATTGCTTCGGCACCATTGGAATCTTAGGATGGCTCTCTTTATCCCTAACAAAGTTATTCAATCCATGCTACCATTAGGGCAGAAGATATTTAGCTAAAAGGAGATCAATCACTGTATGAAAAAAATCATTGCGCTCACTCGTGGTGTTCCCCCAACGCAAAGTTTTGCGACAGAGAAACTTCAGGCTTGTGTGCAAACTGCCTTGCAGGACTATCCCGAAAAGGTTTTGCAATATGCTAAAGCTGCTGGTTTTCCGCCCCTGCGCGATTGGGTGGCAGAACAGTTTGATGTGGATGCCAATCGCGTGGTCATAGGCACGGGCTCTTTGTGCGTTTTAGATCATGTTTTGCGTTCATTCCCGATGGGCTCGCTGACCGTCGCCATTGAAGAGCCGACCTATGACCGCACGGTCACGCAGTTAAAGCGCGCCCAGGCTAAGCTTGTGCCCTGTCCTATCGAAAAAGACGGTTTGAACTTCGCGCCACTCAAAGAGAAACTGGCCAAGGGCGAGAAGGTTGACTTTTTCTATGTGGTTTCTGATTTCCAAAATCCAACCGGTAGCATGATGCCCCTTGAAAAACGCAAAGAGCTGGTTGCTCTGGCAAGGGAGCATGGCTTCCGCATCATCGAAGATTTGCCCTACCGCCGCTTGCGCTATAACGGCGAGAGCATTCCCTCATGTTGGGAGATGGCGCCGGATATCACTCTGATGATGACATCCTTCAGCAAGTTGATCGCTCCTGGTTTGCGTGTGGGTGTGATGGTTTTGCCAGAAGAACTTGTGGCGCAGACTTTGAAGATTGCTGAAGATACCTATATTAATGCCAGCTATGTTGACCAGGCGATTGTGTATGAGTTTTGTAAACGCGGCTGGCTGGATGAACAATTGGAAGAGCTCAAGGCTTTGTATGGTCATCGACGTGATGTGATGGCAAAAGCCATGGCGGAAGAACTCAGCGGTTTGTGTGACTGGACTGTTCCGGATGGTGGTTTCTTCATCGGCGCGTTCGTTAAAAAGCCGATTGAGATGGACGTGCTCTTGAAATTAGGTAAAGAGAACGGCTTGCAACTCACC
Source organism: Chloroflexota bacterium (assembly GCA_012800995.1). Classification (GTDB taxonomy): domain Bacteria; phylum Chloroflexota; class Anaerolineae; order Anaerolineales; family Anaerolineaceae; genus Mesolinea. The sequence goes on along the minus strand of JAAZIH010000140.1, from coordinate 240 downwards.
GATGGACGCGGTTTTTATATGGAAGGTGGCGATCAGTTTGTGCGTCTGCCCTTCTGCGCGTTGGAAGATGATGAGATTAAAGAAGGCATTAAACGTTTGGCAAAAGTTTTAAAGGAATATCCTGCCTAAGAAAAATCCATCATCAAAACAAACTGACAAGCTCATCCTGCGGGGTGAGCTTTTTTGATGTCAGGCAAAGTATCTGTAATCCCAACTATTAATGGTGAAAAAAGCCAAATG
>JAAZIH010000139.1 GCA_012800995.1 Chloroflexota bacterium | reverse complement strand
TTTAGCATGCAACAAAACTTCACCTGCCAGAGCTTTTTGTAAACCGGTAATCGTGCGCAAGAGCGTTGACTTACCCGAACCGTTCGGACCAACCAAACATATCAGCTCACCGGGACAAAGTTCTAAATTTAGCCCAGTGCTGACCACTTTTTCAATCTGATTGCCTCTTTTATAGCCAATATCAAGGTCTTTGGCTACTAAGACTGGCGCGTTTAAACCACGAACGATGTCTCACCTCGCCTTTGTCTCAAAATCACCCATATCACAAATGGTGCGCCAAAGATGGACGTGACCACATTTAGAGGCAGGATATAATGGCTGCCCGGAAGTTGCGAAATCATATCTGCCAGGAGAGCCACAATCGCTCCCAAAAGCAAGGTGGCGGGAATCAGTTTTTTATGGTCGGATGTGCGCAATAAATTGCGCGCGATATGCGGTACAGCGATGCCTAAAAAGCCAATCGGGCCAGCGAATGCTGTCACCGTTCCTGCCAAGAGCGAAGAGCTGACCAAAATCATGATGCGGGTTTTCTTCACATTCAAGCCCATCGTTTTGGCATAATCTTCACCCAAAAGCAAAACATTGAGTGCCTTTGGCAAAAAGAGCACTATGCCTATACCAATCAAAATCACCGGTGCCATCACCCGTAACTGGTTCCAGGTAACGCCACCAAACGAGCCATAGCCCCAAATCGTAAAAGCCTGCACACGTTCGGGCCGACTAAAGTAAATCAAAAGGCTCACCAAAGCACTGGTAGCGTAGCCAAACATTAAACCCAGGATCAACAATGTCGTCACGTTGCGCACCCAGCGGCTGACCAGCAAAATCAAACCCAGAACAAGCCCAGCGCCAATCGATGCTGCCACAGCCAAAGATATATCTCCTAAGGTGGTCAAACCTGAAAGAAAGGCACCACTTAATACCCCTGTGCCTAACACAACCAACGCTACACCCAGGCTCGCTCCGGAGTTAATGCCTAAAATAAAGGGGTCAGCAAGCGGATTGCGAAACAGCGTTTGCATTTGCAAGCCTGCCACACCCAACGCCATACCCGAAAGCACCGCGGCAATCGATTTAACCAAACGATAATTCCTGAAAATATAAACCCAACTGGGCTTCACCCGGTCGGGATTAAAGATGATATCTGCTATACTGTTAAGCGGAATATCTACTGAGCCAATCAACAGGCTCAGCATAAAAACAAACGGCAGGGCAATCAGTAAAAGTGTCAGCCAGGTTTTGGCTGATAAACGCCTTCTGAAAACGGGTTTCGTGTGTACCGATTTTTGCATACTGATTGCCCTGCCTGCCCTATGGGTTTAGTCTAATTGCTTGTAATAATAAAGCTCATAGCCTTCCAGCAGACCCGGATGGAGAATTGCAATCAGATCCATCAAGACCTTATCAGGATTGGCAACGCCACTTTCGTAGTAATCAGAGCCACCAAAATCGTTCACTCGGGCTGTGGTGTTATAAACTTTACCGGATGCAAAAGCAGCAAAATCAGCATAGCGCGCGTCCATGGCGGTCAGGCTGGCTAAATCTGTTGCCATGCCAGTGTTGAGCCAAAACTCAGCGTCTTTAGCGATTTCAATAATCGACTCAAAGTCAAGATACGAAGATCCTGTGCCTTCTTCATTGGCAAACAAATAGTCCGCGCCAGCATCCCGCAGCAAAACACCCACATAGCTGTCTTTCTGTGGCACGCTCCAACTATCTTCCCAGGCAGTGTTTAAGAACACAGTAGGCCGGTAGGAAATGGCAGCAACTTTCTGTTTGGCTTCTTCGTAGCGAGCCACCATTTCATCGAAGAGCTTGCCAGCTTCGACTTCCTTGTCATAAAAAGCGGCAATGAATTTGCCCCATTCCGCGCGGCCAAGAGGATTGGGCTCAAGGTAGTCGGAATTCAATACAACTGGTTCTCCAGCTTCAAGCAGCTGCGGGTGCACATCGTACTCAGGAAAACCACTGGCAGACGTCATAATCACATCGGCGTCCAGCTCAACCACCGCTTCAACATCCAACGGAGCCATGCTTCCGCCACCGCCAACTTCCTTGATCATGCCACCTTCAACCCAGTTGCGAACATCCTGGTTGTAGCTGTACATGGCGGTATCAACCGCAACGATACTTTCGAGCATGCCAATTTGCTCAAGGAAAGGATAATAAGTCGTTGAGAAGGTGATGATGCTGTCGATGGGGGTAGCGATAAGCACCGCGTTCCCAACATCAACCAAACCCACATGCTCATGAGGCACCAAAGCATAGCTAAAGCTTTGATCCGCGCCAATCCAGGGCGTGGTCACGGTGAGCAATTTGTAGCCTTCGTGATACTCAAGCGTAAAGTTTTGGGCATAGTCAATGGTGACCTGTTCAGCAGCTACGGTCAGAACCGGTTCAGATTCGACCGTTTCTGGTGCTTTTTGCTCTGGTTCCGGGTCTTGCACTTCAACTTCGGGCCCAGGTGTCAAAACAACTTCAGGCGCTTCTACGACGGTGGGTTCCTTTACTGGCTGGCAAGCCGCTCCAAAAAGCAAGGTTCCCAGGATAACAACTAACAATACTTTCTTCACTCAAATCTCCTTAGAAAAAGATAAACCCCTTCTTGGTAGGAAGGGGCTTGAGTAAATCACGCTCATTGACCACCTCCTTAATCCGAGAAGGTTGAATTGGGTCTTAGATCAAAGCAGGTCATCTGGCTTGCCGTTAAGGCTTACAGTTGCGGTACAGCGCTGGACTTTCACCAGCTTCCACCTTTACGCCCACGCATCCGGGCATTCGGGCTTCTTTGATCATTTTTCGTTAGGATTAGTGTACCGCTTGCTCAGTTTAATGTCAATATGACTTACTTAACCTGTGTAAACATGTAAAATTGAACTATGAAATCTACAAGTATTCGCGCCATGCCGGAAGAGCAACTCGCGCGTTTCCAAACGCTGCAAAAGGGAAACGATTGCACCCTCCACGCCATCTCAGCAGCTTTGCAAATGCTGTGTGGTGCCTATTTCAAACCTGAAGATCTCATTGAAGAAACCAACCGACTGTGGTGGCGCGGTCGCATTTTTCGCGTCTTTCCAAACTGGGCTGTTACACCTCGCATGCAGGCGCGGTTCGTCAATTATCTCGCCAAAAAACACCAACTGCCGGTAAAAGCTCAACTCCTTCATCTCAACCCCGAAGCTCTACGCAAGCTAACAGATGAACATGACACAATCGCTTTAATCACCATCTATTGGCTCCGCAAACAAGCCCCGCCCATCTACTACGACAAAAGACCTAAAAACTATAACGAAGCGAGCACAGCCGGCGGACACACCATGCTCTTCGCGGCATATGACAGCTTCCACAAAAACAGCCCTGGTCGTGATACCCCCTGGGGTTTCATCAATTCATGGGTTCAGGGTGGCAACGCGCTTTTTTGGATGACCGACTATGATTTCAGAAAAAGCTGGGGGATTAAACTGCCCTTAATCGGCAACCACGCGACTGTGCTCATCCAACATACAGGAAACAAATATGCTTAAGCCATTCTCTTTGCTTACCAAACTCTCTAAAAAATACCTTAAAAACCTGAGTATCACCGTGCTTGCCATGCTCGGGCTCGTTGCCGCGCAATTACTCATTCCCGCCATTATCCGCGCGCTTATCGACCGTCTCAGCATGGAACCATTGGACACCAACACACTTGATTTCATCACCAGGCTTGCTGCCATCGCACTTGTCGTCTTCATCGCGCGAGGCTTTATGCAATTCTTGCGCTCTTTTTACTCACATAAAGCCGGCTGGGGAGTGGTTTCAGACGCGCGCAGTCTGGTCTATCGCCATGTTCAAAAGCTTTCGCTGCGCTTTTACGAAGACAGACAAACCGGTCAACTCATGTCGCGCATCATCAACGACACCAGCCTCTTCGAGCGCATGGTTTCGCATGCGCTTCCGGATATCATTGTGAGCGGAATCACACTCATCGCAGTAACTGTCATTCTGCTAAGCATGAACTGGAAGCTGACTCTCATCACGCTCATTCCTATCCCCTTGATTATTTATGCCTTGTGGGGCTACACCAAGAAAGTTCGCCCCGCCTTTCGCAAACGACAAAAATCAGTTGGTGAATTGCAGGCTGTGCTCAATGACAGTCTCTCTGGTATTCGCGAAGTAAAAACCTTCGCACAGGAAGAAGCTGAAATCGTCAAGGTTGACAACCGTATCTACCGCGTTCAGGCAGAAAACCTCGTAGCGCTCAAGCTCATGGCCATTTACAACCCTCTTTTCGACTTTGCCGCGGGTATCGGCCAGCTTTTGGTCATCTTTTTTGGCAGTCGTATGGCGGTCGCGGGCAACTTAAGCATCGCGAATTTGGTCGCTTTCTTTCTCTATCTTGATAATTTCTACCAGCCAGTGCGCACCCTGGGCAACTCCATGGAAGCTGTTACC
>JAAZIH010000023.1 GCA_012800995.1 Chloroflexota bacterium | reverse complement strand
TATACAACTGAGAAACCCTGATCCATTTGATTTAAAAATTGATCTTTACAAACTTTGTCTATTTCTTGCCTGTTTCGAGTAAAAGGTCTCTCAAAGAATATGAATTTAAAGAACAAGTGCAAGAATCAACCATCTTGCACTTGTTGAACTGCCTACTATTATATATATTAGCTTTCAAGCTGGCTCGTGCAATGCGGACAACGACTTGCTGCCAATGGGATATCCGTCGCGCAGAAAGGACACACTTTGGTAGTGGCTTCTTCTTTCTTCTTTTCCAATTTTAGTTTTTCTTCAGCTTTTTCGCGGGCTTTATTGATCGCGCGCAGCAATATAAATATAACAAACGCTATAATCAAAAAGCTCACAATCGCCATAATGAATTTGCCATACGCAATCACCACAGCTCCATAAGCCTGAGCCTCTGCCAGGGAATTAAACGTAGTATCACTGGGAGAAAGCAAAAAATATAAATTGCTAAAATCGACTTTGCCCAAGAGCAAACCGATGGGTGGCATGATGATATCTTGTACCAGGCTATTGACAATCGCGCCAAATGCGGCGCCGATAACAACGCCAATAGCGAGGTTTAAAGCATTTCCTTGAACGATAAAATCTCTAAAATCTTCAAAAAACTTTTTCATAGGACCTCCAATTCTGGTTTAATTATAATCGCCTAATCAATAATAAAACGAAACGTACAACTTACATAAGAAGCAATCAAACTTTAATCGCAGTTCGGAGAAATCAGTCGTACATCCTCTGTCTCAAAAAGCGTGTCATACAGCTCTGGATCAAGCATCATTTTGGGCGAAAACACAGTTGCCCTGCTGTAATCAGCATACACCAAATCGACATCCTCCCGGCACATTCTGGCATGAACCCCCGAACGGTTAAAATCAATACTATCAATAGCGAAGACGATTTCAAAATCGCCCATCTCTGCCAGCCAGCCACCCGCGTCTGCATATTCAACATAATCAAGCAACGGAGTTCCCGCCACCAAAAGTTTCATTTTTTGTCCTTGATATGCCTCAAGTGTCCAATCGAGTACTTCCTTTTGTTGTTCACCAATCAGCTTGTAAGCATTTGCAGGCGTCCATTTACGATGCACAGGAATTGCTATCAACAATAATGACACAGCCAACAAAACTGTCAAATCCTGAATATGACGTCTTATCAGCACCGAAGGTACGGGCAAATTCAAGTTAAACTTACGAATCTCATCGATCAGAGCACCAATAAAGAGCCCTGAAAAAATAAAGGTTACTATCCTAAAATAGGGCATATCCACCAGCGCGTCAAACTGTGGCTTGACCTTATCCAAGGGTATTTCAACACACAGACGCACACCTAAATAAACCAGCAGGCTTAAAACCAGCTTGTTTGTTGATTTATTTTTCACTCGCACAGCCATCGAACCAATTGCCAAAACAATTAGCACGAGCCAGAAAATAAATTGTCCACCAGAGATATTGAAACGTGCCCGGTCTTTTACCAAGAAATAAGCTGCACAAGCTACAAATAACCCTAAGGTCCAAACTGGCACATGCTCTTTAAAGACGCCATAATATATAAACGCCGCCAGCCCGATAACCATCAAGACCACAAGCGAACGCCAGTGTGCCATACCAACCAAGGTTAATAGAGTAACTAATGCTATGAGCTTAAAAGATAACTTTTCTTTCTTATCATCTTTCGCCATGTCCAAAATCAAGGTTAATGGCAAGGGCAGTAAAACAACACTTAAGAGTGCGGGATACTTACCCCAGTTTTGCGCAAAGTCTGGAAACAGCATCGCGAGAGCGATGCCAAAAACCGCCCAGCGTTGGCTCTTTTTATCGAATCCCAATCTTTCAAATGGCAATAACAGGGTAAATGGCGCCAGGACAACTAAAAATGTGCCAAGAGACAGCATGATATCGGTCACTGCAAAACCAGTCAAAACTTGGATTTCCGAAACAATCAAATGAAAACCATAATGATAAAAGCGCAATTGATTGACAAATTGTAAAAAGCCCAAGCCATCTGTTTGCCAGTCAAGAAAACGCGCGATGTAGCGATAATGAGTGATACTGTCGGTATTTGACGGAAATATCAATTGATTCGAAAAATAGATCTGCCCGACCAACAAGCCCAATCCCAAAGCAAGCAAGCTATAATCCACTCGCAAACGAAGCTCGGACTTCGCACGCCATAACAGAATAAGCCCCCAAACCAAACCGCCCAAAAGGTATGCTATTCGCAAAATCTTAGCGATAGCTTGTGGCAATAATAAAAAGATAGCAGAAGCGACCAAATTTATGAGCAAGCTGAAAATAACATAGCCAATGCCGTGTTTTCTAAGTGATCCAAGAAAACTAAGCTTCTTTAATAACTGGTTAGCAAGTACCATCCCTGGCGCAAGCCATAAAAAAAGAGATATGAAAATCCACAAGCGCTCAATATTAAAGGTCATAAACTCTAAAATTCCGTTTCTTTGATTGTAATGCTTAACGGTCACTTTTGGGATTATTGTCAAAAGATTTCCAATAATTTACATTTAACGCCCACCAATTTACATGTATAGTGTTTATGGAACTTGTAAAACATTCTTTACACCCAACTCTATTTCATCCTTTCAGTTCTGCTGTATAATAGTCGTATGCTCTTTATATAGAAAGGACACATATGGACGATCATTTAGAAAACAAAGCTCAAGAAGCTGCTGATAATATGGAACAAGCCGCGAATGAATCCTGGCAAAGCATTGAATTTGCCGCAAACCAAGGGGCCACACCTCCACCATACACGCAAGCACAACAACCACCCCAATACTACCAACCTCCCCAACAAACTCAATATGCCCCAAACGACCCCAACCGCTGGACAGGTGAGCTTTACACTCCTGAAGCGCCCCAACCACCTCAAGGTTACCCTCAACATGCGCCCAGCGGGTATATCGATAGTCAACGCGTCAGCTATGCCGCGCCACCTCCCCCACCAGCACAAAAAGAAAAAGAAAAGTTCCCGGTTTGGGCAATTGTGCTCATCGTTTTGCTGGTACTGCTCATTTGTATTGCCTGTACCATCCTACCCTTCGCGTTTATCGGCAAATTAATCACCGAATATCCTGGATTGTAAATTTTTTAAGAATACACATATTGAGGCTGTCCCAAAAGGATGGTGACAGCCTCTTTTACAATATTTTTTTTTACTACAATCAGAATAGCACTTCTCCAAAGCAAATAGTTGACGAATCAACGATAATCAAATAAAATCCCTCTACAAACGCTTGTACTCTTTTAGACAGTGGTATACTTACAAGGTATGTATATCCCAAGTCATAGTAGGAAGGAAATTAGATGATGTCCCAAAAACTGTTCAAGTCGATTAGCCTGCTAATCGCAATTATCCTGTTCTTTGCCCCATTGCAAAGCGTTTTCGCCGGTCTGATTGATGACGGCAATCCCTATAAGCTTATTGTTCACAATCATGTCGTTATCGATCCAGGGCCTCCTGCCGTCACAGCCCCTGTTTTAGGTGCTGTTTATCAAGTGAACAGAACCCACACCATTGAT
>JAAZIH010000138.1 GCA_012800995.1 Chloroflexota bacterium | reverse complement strand
TTGTTAGGTAAGGGCACGAAACTTGCATCCTTGTTGGTGAGTATTTTTAAGTAGTAATTGTTTAAGTTGTACTCGTTTGTGAGGATAAGATGAATAAACATACGCGATCTTTTACTTTGATTTTGAGTTTGCTCTTAATTGTTCTGACTGGTTTGCAAGCTGTGCCCGTTTATGGGAAAGCAGATTCTCCACAGACTGGTCTGACTGAAACCAAGGCAAACGCTGAAAACCCTCAAAATGTGCCTGTCCAGTTTGACATGTTTGACAGGTCAAAGGGATGGCTTTTTTTGAATGGGGAACTTTTTATTACGAGAGATGGTGGTGTTCACTGGGAAAACATCACGCCCGATAATCTGCCAGCAGGGCATCACGCGGTGGATATCGATTCATCAGGTAATGGTTGCATTATCTCACTCGTACCTATGGATGAAGATCTTTTAACTGTTATTTATAAAACGACAGATTACGGTCAAAGCTGGGAGGAGAAGGAAAGCAATTTGCGTTCTGTTCTGCTTGAAAATGAAGTTGATCCGGTTAGCGCAATTTATGCCCAATGGCTGAATGATGATGAGGGCTGGTTGATGGTTAAACGTGTCAGCAGCGCTAATTTCAGCCATGGTGTTTTATTTCACACAGTAAATGGCGGCAAGAATTGGGCTGCTCTATCAGCTCCGGCAGGTGAGCGTTTCGTGTTTTTCAATTCTCAACTTGGGTATATGCAAAAGCATGATACGAAAGAATCTTTCTACTATACGATGGATGGTGGAAATAGCTGGCAGAATTACATTTTGCCTGCTGATGCGTTGGAAGGCGCGCCATTTTCGATCGAATTGCCAGTTTTGCTGAAAGAGGGAGGTTTTTTCCTGCCCGTGGATATCACCTTAAATGATGATAGGCGACAGCTGGCTGTGTTTCACACTCGTGCGAAACAATCTTCGCTTGATGAAGCTATGGATGAGCCTTTTTCACTCATTGCTGCTGATACAATCGGAGATTTGCATTTAGATGATGAGCCAAGTTTTCTAACTTTGGATACACAATCGATTAGTTTTCTAAATCAAGATCAGGGCTGGGGCTTATTTGAAGGTGGAAATTGTAGCCAAGACGAGTCAGTGATTACTTGTGAAAAGATTCTTGAATTGCATACAACAGGCGATGGCGGAAAATCCTGGCAGCCCATCACATTGCCAACTAATAAGGTTCAGGATGTGAAAACTTATGTTTATGAAGAGCCACAAGAAATCAATAACCAGCTTTTTACAGGGCAAGTCGTATACTATAGCGGACATGCCTTCGACACTTGTAATATCCCAACATTAACACAACTGAGCAATTGGTATTCAAGTAGTCCATATCGGGGTGTTAATATGTACATTGGAGGTATTTCGCGATATTGTAGAAATGCAAGCTTGAACAAAGAGTACATAAAAGAAATCGGTAACCAAGGCTGGCGACTCATTCCAACCTGGGTAGGTCATCAGCCACCCTGTGGTAGCTACAAATATCCCTTTCCTTATAATGTCGATCAAGCTTACGCATATGGTGTTCAAAACGCAGACCAAGCCAAGGAACGGATGCTTGAATATGGCTTATTGGATAGCAATCAGCGAGGAGGTTTGATCTACCTTGATGTAGAATATTTCAACACAAGCAACACAGCTTGTGTTGCCGCAACGCGCGCTTTTATCCAGGGCTGGACAACACGTTTAAAAACACTCGGCATAAGCTCAGGTTTATATGCGACGTCCAGTAACCTCAATCGTGCCGCAATCTATGATATAGATCCACCTCCAGTAGTGGTCTGGATCGCAGAATGGTCATCGACACCAGGCTATAATCCTAATGTGTCTCCTTATGGATTGAGACATTTGCCGGATGTCTATTGGTCAAACAAGCAACGCATTCGCCAATATTCAGGTGGATCAAATGAAACATGGGGTGGTGTGACTATTAATATTGACCCGAACGTTTCTGACGGTCTGACGATGGCAATGGAAAACCAGCCACCGAAAAAGCCAACTGTATCAGCAACCTTGACAGGCGAAAAGGGAATTGGTGATTGGTATAAAACTCAGGTCAATATCACAATCACCGCAAGCGATAACAGCGTGGGTATTTCAAAGATTTACCGGAAGATTGATGAAGGACCATGGAGAGAATACTATCAACCATTCGGTGTTAATGGTTCTGGACAAAAGACAGTAAGTTTTTACGCGGTGAATAATTCCGGTGTGCGTTCAGATGTGCAGACGATTAGCTTTTTGGTGGATAACCAGCCACCGATCAATCCATATGTTTCTGATATCGGCTGTGGTGCTATTAATGCGGTTCCACAATCGCGTTGTAACGATGCTTCATTCAAATGGTCCGGTGCATATGATATGGGTGTGGGCTTACACCCTGAGAATACCTATCAGGTGTACTGGGGGACGAATCCTCATGGTACAAGCACCAATGCTCAGGCTACGCCATATTATAATCCGCCAGCTGTGCCTGCCCAAACACCTTACTATCTGAGAATTCGCACGCAAGATAATCATGGTATCTGGAGTGAATGGCAAACGATATTTACTCTTATCTATGATCCTGCGTATAAATATATCAACTGGCTCAGCCCGCTTCTAAGGAAATGAGATTTCTTTTGCTGAGTTTAGTTGAAATACAGAATTGAAACTTTGTGATAATTCTAATAAATGCTTAAGATGTGCTCTGGAGAGCATATCTTAAGCTTATTGATTGAAGTAAAACCTTGGATTTATGCAAATCACCCAAACTGCGATATGATAGAGCGTTGATAATGTGCAAGTATAAGGTGTGTTAGTGAAAGAAAATACTCTAAGGCGAAAACAAAAGATACAGATGACGAATGTGTTTAAAAAGCCCATTTGGCGAGACGTAAAAGATTATGTTTTGGTCATTGTGGGTGCTTTGCTTCAAGCAGTGGGCACGTGGCTATTCATTATTCCTGGTGAATTGGTTAGTGGTGGTGTGTTCGGTTTGGCGCAAATCATTTATTACAAATTCGACATTCCGGTGGGTGTTGTTGCTATTTTGTTTAACCTTCCGTTGTTTGCCTTGGGGTGGAAATACCTTGGCGGATTTAAGTTCGCGATACGTACCGTTTTATCTATCGTCATCTCATCCGTTGCCATTGATATACTGGTGAACATAGAATCCCTGAACTTTTCAATTACCCAGGAGCCGTTTCTAAACACTTTATTTGGCGGCGTTTTTGTGGGTGTTGGCTTAGGTCTGGTCTATTTAGGACGGGGTACCAGTGGCGGAACAGATATCATCGCGCGTATTCTCAACAAGCGCATGGGCACCTCAGTCTCAACCATCTATATGGCTACAGACACCATATCAGTTCTCTTGGCGGGACTTTTTTTTGATTGGGAAATTGCGCTCTACGGACTTATTTTAATTTATGTTTCGGGTGTGGCGGTGGACATGACCCTGCAAGGCATTGATGTCGTGCGCCAGGCGATGATTGTGACCGATAATTACGAAGCGGTTGCCAACGCGATTGTGGAAGAGCTTGACCGTAGCTCAACGATTATTCCTGCCAAAGGTGGCTACACCAAAATGGAGCGGAACATTCTCTTTTGTGTGGTCATGCGTTCGGAGGTAGCACGGCTTAAGGAAATCGTCAATAAAGCGGACCCAAACGCGTTTATGGTTGTGGGGCATGCCAACGAAGCGCTTGGTCATGGCTTTAAACCTTTGCAAGATCAATAACTTAGGAAAAGACCGATTATGAAAAAACTTAGCTTTTTACTTGTCCTTCTCATGCTTTTTGTTGCAGCTTGTGATCCGATTCAAAATCCGGATGATTCGAATAAAACGTCAGCGGATATTCAGTCCCCATATTATGATGCTAATGGCGAAATGATGACTTTCAACAAAAAACCACCGTTCAACTCTGACTTTTTCTTAAGATTAGACGAAGAAGAAAACGAAGTTTATCTGCCGGGGAATGTTGCGGT
>JAAZIH010000137.1 GCA_012800995.1 Chloroflexota bacterium | reverse complement strand
GATTCTGTTTTGAATAAAATTAAAACAGATGGCAAGATCGTTGTTGGTACATCCGCGGATTACGCGCCTTATGAGTACCTTGATGAAGCTGGTAATAAAACTGGTTTTGACATTGAGCTTATGGAGGAAATCGGCAAGCGCATGGGTGTGACGATTGAATGGCAGGACATGCCTTTCGACTCGCTCGTGGCTGCCGTTGCCAGCGGGAAGTTAGATATGTCTATTTCCTGCTTCAACTACGATGAAGAACGTGATCTAACAGTTGATTTCTCTGAGGCTTATTACACCACTGAAGATGCTTTTGTGGTTTCTATCGCATTTGCCGGTGAATTTAATGTTCCGGAAGATGCCGCCAAATATAAGCTTGGCGTTCAATCCGGCACTATGCAAGATGACTGGATTACTGAAAATCTGGTGAATGCCGGTTTGATGTCTGAAGCAAATCTCTCGCGCTATGAACGCGTTGATCAGGTCGCGCTGGATCTCCTTGCTGGTCGCATTGATATTATGATGGCTGACCACTTGCCTGTTTTGGAAATCGCCAAGAAGAATCCCGACCTGAAGATTGTTTATCAAGGTGAACTCTCGACTGGGCCCATTAACATCGTCTTACCTGAAGGCGATACCGCCATTAAGAAGGAAATAGATAAGGTCATCAAAATTCTTCAGGATGAAGGTTTTATTGACGAATTAGCGAAAAAGTACTTTAGCGAGTAATGAAAAAGGAGCAAAAGCCATCAGACCCCAATTTGTCTGATGGCTTTTTTGAACAATTGCAGTTGCAGGTAGCAGCATTATTCGTTTGTTGTGCCTGTCATAAGGCAAGAGTTGAAAGGTGAAAACTTGGATTTTCTAACCTTATTGCGTTATATTGCTTCGGGAACCGCTTACACACTTGGTGTTACTGCCATTGCACTGCCATCAGGCCTTTTGATAGGCACTTTACTGGCTTTTCTTTATGTTTATGGCGGAAAAGGCATTGGCAAGGTGATGAATGTCTATAGCACAATTATGCGTGGCATACCACCTTTAGTGTTGTTATTTCTCCTTTACTTTGTTGTTTCAAAAGGTATAAATCTTTCTGGCTTTTGGGCTGGATCGATTTCATTGGGAATCGTTAGCAGTGCTTACCAAATGGAAATTATTCGGGGCGCTTTGCTTTCAGTAGGAAACGATCAGCTAATGGCAGCCCGCGCGGTTGGTCTCAGCCGAAGACAAGCTGTTATCAACATTGTTTTGCCGCAGGCACTACGTCTTGCTATCCCACCCTGGAGTAATGAGGCTGCTATTATTATCAAAGACTCCTCATTGGTTTATGCCTTAGGTGTGCCTGAGATTCTACGCCGAGCCCAACTCATTGGCGCGAGCACCCACCAACCTCTGCTTGCTTACCTGAGCGCAGCACTCATATATTTTGTACTCGTCACGGTGACCAATCGCTTGCTTAACTTGCTTGAAAAGAAACTCACTGTTCCATCCAATCATTAAGGAAACGTATCATGCCTGAACCTATTCTAAGAATTAGAAAACTTACAAAAAAATATGGCGATAATGTTATCTTCCACGATCTCGACCTGGATGTCAACGAAGGTGACACAATTGTCATCATTGGTCCAAGTGGTACTGGTAAAAGCACCTTGTTACGCTGTATCAATCTGCTGACTCGCTCAGACAGTGGTCAAATTTGGTTTGGCGATAAAGAAATTACCGCAAAAGGAACCAATGAAGATCGTGTTCGACAGCAAATTGGTATGGTGTTTCAGAACTTTTTACTTTTCAATCACCTTAGCGCCCTTGAAAATGTCAAATTGGGGCTTATTAAGGTCAAGCATCTCAGCAAAGCTGCTGCGGAGGCGAAAGCCATGGAAGAGCTGGAACGCGTTGGTTTGGCGGATTGGGCAGGGCACTATCCTGGGCAACTTTCCGGTGGTCAGCAACAAAGGGTGGCTATTGCCCGTGCGTTAGCTATGGACCCGCGCATTATGCTGTTTGATGAGCCAACCTCTGCCCTGGACCCAGAATTGATTGGTGAAGTGCTTGAGGTGATGCGTTCTTTGGCTTTGGATGGAATGACCATGATGGTGGTAACGCATGAAATGGGCTTCGCGCGTGAAGTGGCAGACCGCATCGTTTTTATGGAAAAGGGCAGCATTGTTGAAGAAGGCAGCCCCATTGAAATGTTTAATCGACCAAAATTTGAGCGTACCCGAGAGTTTTTGTGGAAGATTACCGAACTTTACGGAGCAAAGGATCACGACGAAACATGATTGCGTGGCTAAACTATTTTTCACGTTTTAAGACGGAATTGCTCCAAGGTTCGCTGATTACCCTGGAACTTACAGCGGCTGGTCTGTTGATAGGTTTTGTGCTTGGTTTGGGTTTGGCTCTCGCGCGTAGCTATGGTCCGCGATGGCTTAGAGGGTTTGCCAGTGCCTATATTTCTGTATTTCGTGGCACACCACTGCTTGTGCAACTCTTCATTATCTATTATGGATTGCCTGAGATGGGTATCACGCTTTCGCAGACTGTTTCGGCTTATCTGGCATTAGGACTCAATTCCGCGGCATATCAAGCGGAGTATTTGCGTGGATCGATTATCGCCATTGGCAGCTCTCAAATGCGAGCGGGGCGCGCGATTGGGCTTTCGCGTTGGCAGACCATCCGCTTTGTTATCCTGCCCCAGGCATTGCGTTTGGCATTGCCCAGCTGGTCAAATGAGCCTATATCGCTCTTGAAGACGACCGCGGTTGTCTTCCTCATCGCTGTACAGGACCTGATGGCAAGAGGAAAGCGTATGGCCACCAAGACTTATGACCCCATTGGCAGTTATTTGGTGGTGGCTATCATTTATTTGCTAATGGTTTTTGGACTGGACGCTTTACTTAAGTTTGTTGAGCGCAAAACGCGCATCCCTGGTTTTGATGCGGAAGTAAAAAAGGCATAATTTTTTCCGGGAAACTTTAACTGGATTTCGGGCTATTCCGTGCCTGTGTGCTTTAGAGTGCATACTTACAACATGCCATTTTGTATCCTGATTGTCTTAAAATTGAGTGTGTCAAGGCTAAATAGAAATGTCCTATTGCTGGCAAGTTAGAAATGTCCTAATTGATTATCATTGTTGTCAAAATGGGTTTCCCATTTAGCTTCTTTCCATAGGTTCTCCATGGGTGATTGTAAGCTGGTGGTTCTGGT
>JAAZIH010000136.1 GCA_012800995.1 Chloroflexota bacterium | reverse complement strand
TCAAACGCCCCATATGCCACAGGCTCAAATAGCCAATCAGAGAAAAGGGATCCTTCAAACTGCTTTTCGGTTGGCTCTTCAAAGGCTTTCTTCGTCAGACAAAAACAAAAGCTCCCGTCCGCCTTATCCAGAAGCTCAAGGTCATAATAAAAAGACGTGATGTAGCGATAAACAAACACCCGCCTTTTCCAGCTTTTATCAAGTTCAACGATCTTGACGTTTTTAATCATGGTCTGCCAGATAACGGTTTATCTCTTCAGAAAGCACCTTCTTGGAATCGAAATGCAAGGTTTGTAAGCCACAGTCTTTTGCCGCCAGGACATGTCGCAGGGTGTCGTCAACAAAGAGAACATTTTCGGGCTTTTCGTCCAGCGCTTTGCATAAAGCATCGAAAAAACGCGGATCAGGTTTTGCCAAACCCAGCGAGCCAGAAGCAAAAAAGACTTCAAACTGTTCAGAAACCGGCTGCGTACGGAACCAGTCCATGGCAAAAGAAAGGTGATTGCTGGCAGCCGCGAATTTGAAACGGGGAATTTTCTCGAAGATATCCGGTTCGCGGATTTTATAGGCATGGCTACAAATATAGCGCAGTTCTTCCACAATCTGCTCAGGTGTGGACGCGTACGTTTTTACATAATAGTCAATATGTTCTTGATCCGTTACAAAACGGCCGAAATCACGTGCGATAGCCAATTGGCGCGGGGTGTAATCGCCAGCGCGAAAGTCAAAAAACACGCCCACAAAATCAAAAGCGATAGCATGCACAGGGGTTTTGCTCATAGTTCACCAATGGGAGTCAAATCAGAATTAAACCTTGGGTTTGTAGATAAAACCAAAAATAACAACCAACACGATACCCACCAAACTGATGGCTGTAATGGTCCAGCCCACACGTTTACTGTCACCAAAAACAAGCTGCACGGTGCTGGGCGCCTGGGTGGGAGTTGGGCTGGGGATAGCGGTGGCACTTGGGATGGGCGTGCGTGATGGTTTGAAGACAGTAGGCGATGGCGTAACCGGCACCGGAGTAGGTGACGCTTCTGGTGTAGCCGTCATGGGCTCGCCACGCCTGATAAGAAGACGCTGTCCAATATAAATCTCATTTGCTTCAGGACTGTTGCCATTGAGAATGTTGATATCCCGCATCGAAACGCCATAAGCCTCCGAAATTGACCAGAGCGTATCCCCCTCAACAGGGATATGGTAAATAGACCCATCTGGCCAGGGCGTCGAGGTCAGAATTTGCGCCATGGGCATTTCAACTGCCGCGCCACTAACTGTTTGGGTGCTCTTCCAAAGGAACACGCCAAACAAGCTTAGCAAACAAAGGAGGAGGATGAGACTTTTTCTTGCATGCATGGAGTTTATTATAAACCTAATTTCCACTTATGGATTTGACAGGAACTTTTGGGCTTATTGAATTGACCGCTTACTGCCCAAGACAATCAGCCGCGGCTTTTTTAAGATGAGCGATCATTGCCATTAAGCCATTGCCCCTTTGGGCTGAAAGATGCTGCCAAAGTCCCAGTTCTTCGAAAAAACTCAGGTCTGCAGTCAAAACATCCTCGGCCGCCTGACCATTAAAAAGCTGTTCAACAACCGCAACGATGCCTTTAACAATGAGCGAGTCGCTATCCGCGCTAAAAACGACCATGCCCTCTTCACAGTGAATATCAAACCAAACGCTACTCTGACAACCTCTTACCAGATTTTGTTCGGTTTTAAGATCTTCAGGCATTTCAGGCAATTCGAAGCCAAGCTCGATTAAGTAATCATATTTTTCTTCCCAGTTCTCGAGAAGTTCAAAATCTTCTGCTAATTGCTTTTTGCGGTTATCCATGCGTTTACTTCCTTAGTATTTTCAAAACACGCTGAATAGCATTTACCAGCGCGTCGATATCTTCGCGTGTATTGTAAAGAGCGAGAGAGGCACGCACGGTGCCCGAAATTTTGAGCGCGTCCATAATCGGTTGAGTGCAGTGTTGACCGGTACGCACGGCGATACCCCGCGCGTCGAGCAAGATACCCAGATCGTAATGCTGTACACCCTCTATATTGAAAGGCAAAATGCTGCTGCGTCGCTTGGGATTGCCATAGATTTTCAGCCCGGGGATTTCTTTCAATCTTTCGATTCCGTACTTTAATAAGGTATCCTCATAGGCGTGGAGCTCTTGTTCATCAAAGCCTTGCAAATAGTCGATGGCGGTTGCCAGTCCTATCGGCCCGGGCACATATGGCGTGCCTGCTTCAAATTTGTAAGGCAGGATGTTATAAGTGATTTTATCAGGCGTGACAACATCAATCATCTCACCACCTGAAAGGAAAGGCGGCATAGCATCAAGCCATTTTTCCTTGCCATAAAGCACACCTACGCCCATCGGGCCATACATTTTATGTCCCGAGAAGGCGTAGAAATCAGCATCAAGCGCCTGCACATTATGCTCGACATGTTGCACAGATTGCGCCGCGTCTACCAGTACCGCTGCGCCGGCATCATGGGCTAATTGAATGATTTCCTTAACGGGATTAACCGTGCCCAATGAGTTGGATACATGGTTCACCGCCACCAAACGTGTTTTTTCGTTAAGCAGGCTTTTATAAACATCAAGGTCTAAATCGCCATTTTCGTCAAAAGAAACCACATTAAAGATCGCGCCACGACGTTCGCAAAGCAATTTCCAGGGCACGTAATTACTGTGGTGTTCAAGCTGGGTAACGATGATTTCGTCGCCCGCTTGCACAAAACGCTCGCCAAAACTGTATGCCACCAGATTGATTGATTCAGTTGTGCCACGGGTAAATATAACCTCATGGCTATGCTCCGCGTTGATATAGTTCGCCACTTTTGCGCGCGCGGCTTCATGAGCGTTGGTTGCTTCAATCGCCAGGGT
>JAAZIH010000135.1 GCA_012800995.1 Chloroflexota bacterium | reverse complement strand
GCATAAACGGGTTCAGGAAAACCACCTTCTTCATCGAGTTTTGCCATAAAGGCTGCCGCGGCGAATTCTTCACCGTGCACCAGAATCAAGTTCTCCAGGCTGTCTTTTGACGCTCTGGCATACTCCAGCAAGCCCGTTTGCCCGGCGTGCGCGCTTAATCCGCCAATGGTGACCACTTCCGCTTTGCGATAAAACTCTTCACCAAAGATACGCACGCGGCGTTCCTGGTCTGCCAGGCGTCGCCCTAAGGTATAAGGCGCCTGCCAGGAGATGATCAAAATCGTGTTGCGACCATCTTCAATATTATTGCGCAGATGGTGCAAAATGCGCCCGCTTTCCGCCATGCCGGATGCTGAGATGATAATCATCGGCTCTTTCCAGTCGTTCAGTGCTTTGGACTCATCCACACTGCGCGTAAAGATAATATTATGAAAATCCAAGCCCTGCATGCGGTGCTGAGCGATGAACTCCCAGGTTTCGTCATCGAAACATTCGGTGTGCTTGCGATACATATCCGAGGCGTTCACCGCCAGGGGGCTATCGACAATCACCGGAATATCGGGGATATCGCCTTCCTCGATTGCCTCGCTCAGCAAATAGGTCAGGTTCTGGGTGCGTCCCACCGCGAAGGCCGGCACAATCACCTTGCCGCCACGTTTTACCGTGCGGTTGATGGCGTCAACAAATTCGTCATAGGCGTCGTAGATGGAGTCGTGTGGTTTGTCGCCATAGGTGGTTTCCATGATGAGCGTGGTGGCATTCGCTGGCAGGACGGGGTCGCGCAGGATGGGCATATCGGCTCTGCCGATATCGCCGGAGTACCACAGGCGTTTATCCTCGCCAGCTTCGTTTTTATAATCCAGAACGATTGAAGCCGAACCCAAAATATGGCCTGCCTCTATCAGGCGTGCCTTAATTCCCGGGATGGGCTCAAACGCTACGTCATACCAAACCATGCGAAAATGAGGCATGGCAGCAAGGGCGTCTTTTTGGGTGTAGATGGGTTCCAAGGGCGGCAGGTTCTTTTTTCTGCGGTTTTTGTTGAGGTATTTAATGTCATTTTCCTGGATGTGTCCCGAGTCGCGTAGCATGATATCTGCCAGGTCAACCGTGGCGTTGGTGGCGTAAATTTTGCCCTTAAAGCCTTGCTTGACCAGGTTGGGAATGTTACCGCTATGGTCGATGTGGGCGTGCGAGAGGATCATCGCGTCAATTTCCGCAGGATTAAAGGGGAAGTTCAAATTGGTGAAATAGGACTCTTCGCGCTTGCCCTGGAAAGTGCCACATTCCAGCAAAAGTTTTTTACCACCATATTCGATAAGAATCATCGAACCCGTTACTGTACGAGCTGCGCCAAAAACGGTTAATTTCATAGTCTTTTCCTTTGTAATAAATCAAATACCTGTTTGCCAAAACGCGCGAATCTTAGCGGATAATCTTCCATAAGGTTTTCGAGCTCAGCCATGGTTTGGGGTTTGTGCCTGGCAATTTTTCCCATTAAATCGCGGGGCAAGACCAAATTGCTAACAATCCCTTCCTGTTGGGCGAGGGTCTTGCGCAATCTTTTTAAGGCTTCGTATCGTTCAATTTCAGCATCGTCGGGGCGCCAGTTGGGTGGGCGATGTAATTTTTGGGGATTTTCAAGCCATTGTGAAACGGTATTGACAATCAAATTGCCATATCGCTTCATTTGATGGGCTGAAAACACCTTGAGCGCGGAAAGCTCTTCGAGCGTCCGGGGCATGGCCTGGGCGATGGCTATCATAGCTGGGTCACCAAAAATCTTAAACGGCGGGCGGTTGCGTTTTTGAGCCTGTAATTCGCGCTGATGGTTGAGTTCTGCCAGCAAGCTTATTTCTTCAGGGCTCAAATCGCGCGTGCCTTTTATGCGCCAGACGTCTTCGCAGTGGGGCTTCATGGCTGGGGTGTTTTTTGCCATCGCGTTTGCATCTTCCTGCACGAGTTCAAGCCAGCCGATTTCTTTAAGCTTAGGCATCATATAATCGCGTAAGGGGATTAGGAAGTGCGAATCAGCCTGGGCATAGCGCAACATATCGGCTTTTATGGGGCGTTCGCCCCAGTTAGCCCGCTGGTACTTTTTCGCCAGTTGGATGCCAAAATATTTTTCGAGCAGTGTGCTCAAGCCTAAACTGCTTTCGCCCAAAGCCGATGCGGCAAGCATGGTGTCAAAAACATTGTGGAATTCAAAGCCATAATCACGCTTTAGGGTTGAAATATCATAATCGCCCGCATGCATGTTTTTTTGAACTTGATTGTTTGCCATCAATTCACCTAAGGCTTGCAAATCTTCAAACGCAAAGGGATCAAGCAGAAAGTCACGTTCCCGCGATGAAAGCTGTATGAGACAAACGCGTTCCTGATAGGCATACAAACTGTTGGATTCGGTGTCGATGGCGATAGCCTTTTGTTCGCTCAAATGCGCGATCATCTTTTGATACTGCTCAGAGCTTGTAATCAGCTTGGCTGGTGGCATAGAAGCTAAAGGCATAGCTCAATTATACACCGCGATTTTGATTTATTAGACTATAATTCTTAGTACACAGATATAGGAGGTTTTATGCGCGCGATTTTACAACGGGTGACAAAAGGCAGTGTGACGGTTGATGACAAAGTTGTGGCGGATATCGGTTTGGGATACGTTGTCTTACTGGGTGTTGGGCATGAAGACACACAATCCACAGCGCGGGAAATGGCTGAGAAAATCGTCTATTTACGCGTATTTGGCGATGATGAAGGCAAGATGAACCGCTCTTTATTGGATATTCGCGGCGAGATGATTGTCGTTTCGCAGTTCACGCTGCATGCCGATACCAGCCGTGGGCGCCGCCCAAGTTTTATCAATGCTGCCAAGCCTGAGCTGGCTCAGCCATTGGTTGACTATTTCATCGAGCAAGTCCGCTCGTTTGGTGTTGAAGTTCAAAGTGGCATTTTTGGCGCGCACATGGTGGTAGACATCCAGAACGATGGTCCAGTCACCATCGCATTGGAAATCTAAAGTTTAAAGGGTGTAAAATCGCTCATTAGTAATATGCTATCCAAATCTAATAACAATGAGATTCCGCGTTTGAACATGATCTCTTGACCATATTATTGCTTAAGTTTAGATGGTGTAAAATCTTAATTAAATCTATCCATATCGAGCTTAAGTCCTTTATAATGAAGGAGAATGGAGAAAGGATACAAAATGAAAAAAACATGCTCACTTTTTACAGGTTTGTTTGCTGGGGCGCTTATTGGCAGCGCGCTGGTTCTGCTTCTCACGCCCTGGTCGGGTGATGAGCTTAAAGATAAAAT
>JAAZIH010000134.1 GCA_012800995.1 Chloroflexota bacterium | reverse complement strand
GATGGCGTGCCCAGTAGCGTGCAGGCTGCCTTTGAATATTATAAATTTAGCAATCTTGAAGGCGATTTTTTAAGCAGAATCGAAAACGCGTTTTTATCAGATCTGTTCTTAAATGCACGAGAACAGGTATGGAGCGCTTTGCAAATCTACAAACTCTTGAAGCAAGTCAAAATGGCAAGCCCCGGTTACGCGCTGATTGGCTTGGCTTTTGCTGACGCCGAGTTAGAGAAAGACTGCCAGGCTTATAAAAACAATCTGGGAAACATGTTCAGCTTGCTTGAAACATGGTTTGAGCGCGGTCACGAGATTATCAAACCCAAGCTGCTGATGGATGGCGATGCGATTATGCATTACGCTAAGTTGCCCCCCGGACCCATCATTGGTGGGTTGATAGACCGTCTTGATGAAGCTCAGTTCCTGGGTTTTGTTCAAACCATTGACCAGGCAAAAAAGTTTATCGACCAGGAATTAGCTTGATCCAAGAATGGTGCAAGAAAAGTAAGATTAGGTGAAACGATGAAGAATGAAGCAATTTTGGATACCATCTATGCCCGCAGGAGCATCCGTAAATTTACAGAAGAATCCGTTAGCGATGAGCAAATTGAAACCCTTTTGAAAGCCGCTATGGCAGCCCCCAGCGCGACAAACGCCCAGCCCTGGCGTTTCGTGGTGACTCGCGACCCTGAACGTCTGGCAGCCATTCGCAAAGAAATGCCATTGGCTAAAATCAATGCGCCTCTTGCTATTTTAGTTTGCGCGGATCTCTCAATTTTCAAGCGACCAATCGTTGAACGATTTTGGACCCAAGATTGCTCAGTAGCGAGCCAAAATATTCTGCTTGCCGCGGTGGGTTTGGGCTTGGGCGCGGTCTGGTGTGGGGTACATCCGGTGCCGCTTATTGAAAAGCGAATTGAGAAGCTGCTGGACTTACCGGTGAACGTCAAAGTGCTCAATGTTATTTTTATTGGGCATCCAGCTGAAGAAAAAGAGGCACGGAGTCAATATAACTCACAAAAGGTCTATAAAGATCGTTATGGTGAGCCCTGGTAAAATAAAACCAGATTAATCTCGTAAAACATAAAAATATTTAATAAGCCAACATGTTTTTAGGCGGAGACATGTAAATTTAGTATAAGAATCAAAGTCAAATCAAGCATTTTGGTAGAGGTTTTGTGCATAAATAAAGGCTATACGTGGTATCATATACAGTTGCGAAAACAGCTGAAACGTTTTTGCGTTTCGATAACACTTTTTTGGAGGAACAATGACAGATAAAAAATGGGTTTACTTATTCAGCGAGGTTGACCAAGCCGAAGCTTACGCCGGCACTTGGGATGATGTGCGCGGTTTGTTGGGCGGTAAAGGTGCTAACCTGGGTGACATGATCCGCGCCGGTGTTCCGGTACCCCCTGGCTTTACAATCACAACTGAGGCTTGTAACGCTTTTCAGAAGACACGAGAATTTCCTGAGGGCATGTGGGATCAGGTTCTTGACGCTATCAAGGCATTGGAAGAAGAAACGGGCAAGAAATTTGGTGATCCAAATAATCCTATGTTGCTTTCAGTCCGATCGGGTTCAAAATTCTCGATGCCAGGCATGATGGACACCGTTTTGAACCTTGGTTTGAACGAAGAGACTGCCGAAGGAATGATTAAAATCACAGGCAATCCCGGCTTTGTGGATGACTCCTATCGACGCCTGGTACACATGTTAGGCACAGTAGTTTTGGGAATCGAAGACGAGTACTTCGAAGAACCCCTTGAAGTTTATAAAGCCGAAAAAGGCTATAAACTCGATATCGAGATGACCGCTGATGACTGGGCTGAAATTATCAAGACCTACTTGGCCGTCGTGAAAGAACACAAGGGTTTTGACTTCCCGATGGACCCCTACAAACAGTTGGAACATGCTGTTAAAGCTGTGTTTGACTCCTGGGACTCCCGCCGCGCGATTGACTATCGCCGACGCGAGAATATTCCGGATGATCTGGGCACTGCCGTAAACGTGCAGTTGATGGTTTTTGGAAACTCAGGTGATAACTCAGGCACCGGTGTTGCCTTTACCCGTAACCCCCAAAACGGTGAGAACGAAATGTACGGCGAGTTCCTGGTGAACGCCCAGGGTGAAGATGTTGTGGCAGGTATCCGCAATGCTGATCCTATCGCTGAAATGGCACAAATCTGGCCTGAGGTTTATCAGCAGTTCTTTGATATCACCGAACGCCTTGAACACCATTACAAAGAAATGCAAGATGTTGAATTTACTGTTGAAGACGGTAAATTGTGGATGTTGCAGACCCGCAATGGCAAACGCACCGCCAAAGCAGCTGTAAAAATCGCTGTGGATATGGTCAACGAAGGTTTGATTGACAAGGTCGAAGCTGTACAGCGCGTTAGCCCTGAACAGGTCGATAACTTGTTGCATCCTCAGTTCTCACATGAAGCGATTGAACAAGCTCACAAAGACGGTCGTTTCTTTGCCAAGGGCGTTAACGCATCCCCTGGTGCAGCGGTCGGTCGCATCTATTTTGATCCCGACACCGTGCAAAGAAAACATCAGGACGAAGGTCAGGATGTCATCATGGTGCGTCCTTTTACCAAGCCCGATGATGTACACGGTATGCTTTCCGCCAAGGGTATTTTGACTTCCGAAGGTGGCGCGACATCTCACGCCGCTGTGGTTGCCCGCCAATTTGGTGTGCCTTGTGTGGTTGGTGCCTCCGCAATCGCGATTGACGCAGAAAAATTGCAAATGGTCGCCAATGGTAAGACTGTCAAAGAAGGCGAATGGGTCTCTGTTGACGGCACCACCGGTGAGGTTTATGTGGGCCAGCTGGAAATGAGCCAGGTTGACATCACCGAACAAAAAGAGCTTATGCAACTTTTAGCATGGGCTGACGAAATTTCCCGCTTGGAAGTTTGGGCTAACGCGGACTATCCCGCTGATGCTACCCGCGCCCGCGAATATGGTGCCAAGGGTATTGGTCTTTGTCGCACTGAGCATATGTTCTTTGACGTTGAGCGTTTGCCTGACGTGCAAATGATGATTATGAACGCCGAAGAAACCCAGCGCATGCTGAATAGCATTGAAGTTTTGCAACGCGCTTATGACTCGGGCAAGCTTGAGGGTCGTACTTTGAGCGAAGAAGAAATGGTTGAACTCAAAGCTGAAATCGAACAAGAAACGGCCAAGATGCGCACTACACCAGCCGCGCAGGCTTACTTTAAAGCTCTGGAAATCATCCTGCCCCAGCAACGCGGTGACTTTTACGGTCTCTTTGAAGCGATGGACGGTTTACCCGTTATCATCCGCTTGATTGACCCACCACTTCACGAGTTCTTGCCCTCAATGGAAGAGCTTTTGGTTGAAGTTGCCACGATGCGCGCCAAGGGCGAAACCGAAGGCTTAGCAGAAAAAGAAAATCTCCTAACTGTGGTGCAAGGCTTGCACGAAAGCAACCCCATGATGGGTCTGCGCGGTATCCGCCTGGGTATCGTTTATCCCGACATCATGAAGATGCAGGTCCGCGCAATCTTTGAGGCAGCTTGCGATGCCAAATTGAATGGCATTGACCCCCGTCCTGAAATCATGATCCCCTTGACCGGTATCGTCACCGAGTTGGAACAGGTTCAACCTACCCTGGTCCAAATCGCGAAAGACGTGATGGCAGAAAAGGGCGTCCAGGTTGATTATCAGTTTGGTACGATGATTGAAATCCCACGTGCTTGTGTGACTGCGGATGAGGTCGCTAAATACGCTGAATTCTTCTCATTTGGTACCAACGACTTGACCCAAATGTCCTTTGGCTACAGCCGCGATGACGCTGAACGCACCTTCCTGGCTGAATATGTTGAAAAAGGTATTCTGCCCAAGAACCCCTTCCAGACCCTGGATCGCAAGGGCGTTGGCGCGCTGATGAAGATGGCTGTTGATAAGGGACGCTCCGTGCGGCCTGACCTTACGGTGGGTATCTGTGGCGAGCATGGTGGTGATCCGAGCTCAATCGAATGGTGTCACCTGATTGGTAACGACTACGTTAGCTGTTCACCTTTCCGTGTGCCATTAGCCCGCCTGGCTGCCGCCCACGCGCAGTTGAAACACGGCTAATCCGGCTAAAAACGCATAAACGAAATGAAAGGCGAGTTAGAAAACAACTCGCCTTTTTCGTTAAGGCTTTAATCTCTGTTTCTAAAATTGAATGTTGTGTGTGGATTTGGCAGGCGTTGAGAAGACAATTAATTGCTATAAATCAAACGATATAAATTGTGGATTTCGACGATACGGCGGACGTAAATTCGGGTTTCTAAAAAGCGAATGGTGCTTAAAAAGAGGTCGTAATCGGCATCTTTGCTCATTTCCTGCCAGCGCATGACGCTGCCAGGGCCAGCGTTGTAAGCTGCCAGGGCGTGGTAGGGGTTGCCTTTAAAAACGAATAATTGACGGGCTAAATAGTTCGCGCCCAGCTCCAGGTTGTAATAGGGCACATCGAGGTCTGAGGCGCTAAAATCCGTCAAAAAGCCTGTTTCGGAGGCGATTTGTTCGGCTGTGGCGGGCATGAGCTGCATCAAACCCCGCGCGCCGGCAGTGCTCATAGCCTGGGTGCCAAAGCGGCTTTCCTGATGAATGACGCTGAGCAAAACGAGCGGTGAGAGCTTGTATTTTTCGGCTTTGGCTTCGATCCAGGGCAGGTAATAAGCGCCATATTCCACATAAGCAAAGTAGGGTGGCAGAATGCGCGCGACGGGCGTATCGCCATAGCCAGCCATCTG
>JAAZIH010000133.1 GCA_012800995.1 Chloroflexota bacterium | reverse complement strand
GCCCTTGATGACCATCATGATCTGGATTAAAACACCCGGACCAATAGCCATCACGGTGATTGTCTACCTGATTGTTACGCTCAAAACAACGGATGTTCCCCCCATTGCCTACACACTCGAGCGTGTTGGCGACACGCTCATTGGTATAGCAATAGCACTTTTGGTTAACTGGTTCCCACCGCTCAACAAACTTGGCAAGAAAATGGGCCAGGTTGAAATTGAACCCGCGCCACCTGCAAACTCACATAACAACGCATGAACGCTTTAATTGATCGCGCACGCAAGCTCATCATAGAATCAGAAAATATCGTCTTTTTTGGCGGTGCTGGGGTTAGCACCGCTTCGGGTATCCCCGATTTTCGTTCCGCCACAGGGCTTTATAACCGCGCGCAAAACACAAATTATTCACCGGAATATTTATTGAGCTACGCCTACTTCAAAGCTGACCCGCAAGGCTTTTATACCTACTTGCGCGAGAATCTCTATTATCCCGATGCCCAGCCTAACGCTGCCCATCATGCCTTGGCAAAACTCGAGAAATTAGGCAAGCTCAAAGCGGTCATCACCCAAAACATTGATAATTTTCACCAACGCGCCGGTTCGACCAATGTCTTGGAACTTCATGGCACAATGGAACACTACTATTGCATCCGTTGCCGCAAGGATTACGATGTTGCTTATGTCATGCGCACAAAAGAAGTTCCCCGCTGCACTTGTGGTGGCATCGTGCGCCCTGATGTGGTGCTTTATGGCGAAATGCTCAATACCGATGTGCTTGACGCTGCTATCAAAGCCATCACACGGGCAGACATGTTCATCATCGGTGGCACTTCTTTGGTGGTCTACCCAGCAGCATCACTGGTGCGCTATTATCATGGCGACAAGCTCATACTCATCAACCGAGACCCAACCGCTTATGACGCCTGGGCAAACCTGGTCATTACCGGCGATATAAGCCAAGTCATGGCGAGTTTGGTTGATGGGCTCTAATTCGTTTTCATTTACGCTCTGGACAAAGAACAGCCTTTATTGTGAAAGCCTAAATCAAATCTAAATAAATTTCCACTATACTTAATCACCATGGCAGAAACTATCCTCATTATCGATGACCAACAGAACCTGCGCAATTTGCTCAAAGATTACTTCAGCGAGCAAGGTTATCGCGTGGTGACCGCTAAAGATGGACAAGAAGGGCTCTTTGTGGCACGCTACGAAAACCCGGATCTCATTCTGCTGGATATCATGATGCCCAAGCTGGATGGTTATCAATTTCTGGAAGCCTTTCGCAAAGAAAGCCAGATACCTGTCATCGTTCTGACCGCAAAAACAGAAGAATCAGACACGGTACAAGGCCTTGAACTTGGCGCGGATGATTATGTGCTGAAGCCTTTCCGTATGCGCGAACTGGCTGCCCGCGTGCGTGTTGCTTTGCGACGAGCCAATCCCAACGCCGAAGCGGAAGAAATCCTTAAAGCTGGCGACGTAATCTTAAACGCCACCACCCACACTGTATACATGAACAAGGAAACCGTCCTTCTAACACCTATTGAATTTGAACTTCTGAGCATTCTTATGCGCTCTCCCAACAAAGTTTTTTCGCGCTCAGACCTGGTTGACCGTCTCTATGAAACAGGCTTTATGGGACTTGAAAGCACCCTCAACGTGCACATCCGTAATTTACGCTCAAAGGTTGAAAAAGACCCTGCAAATCCAAGCCTCATCACCACCGTGTTTGGTGTCGGCTATCGATTGAACAAGTGATACGATATGAATATTAGTCTAAAAACAAAACTCACATTCGCTTTTGTCCTGGTCGCTCTCATCACTGCTGCAGTCCTGGCACTTGTCTTCAACCGCTTTAATCAGAGGCAGTTCAATCAATTTGTTATCGATAACCAACGCGCGGAGCTGATCTCAGTCCTGACGAATTACTACAAAGAACATCAAAGCTGGGATGGCGCGCAAATTTACTTTTCAAACATGGCTCGCGGTCAGGGACAAGGTTTGGGACAAGGACAAAACACAGGACCTGGCAGTCAAGGCAGAGGACGCCGACTAGGACAAGCCGATAGCATCCATCACCAAAACAGCCAATCGGAAGAAAACACTTTGATATCACGGCGGCTTTTCGGATTAGCCGCGCCAGATGGGACAGTCCTTATACCATCATTTGACAGTCCAAATCCAGGCGTAGTTTTAGATACGGAAGCTATTGCTCTAAGCATGCCAATTGTAATTGAAGAGGAAACAGTTGGCTACCTGCTTTCACCCAATCAACTTCCAGGATATAGCGAAGTTGAAAACCGCTTTGTACGCTCAAGCAATCTGGCCATGTTAATCGCTTTGGCAGGTGCCATTATTCTTGCAAGCATTATCGCTATTATTATCGCGCGAAGCATCACTAAGCCCATCGAGACCTTAAGCGAAGCCAGCCAACGCATCGCCAACCGCGAACTGAACACAAAAGTACCCGAACTTGGAAAAGATGAGATTGGCATGCTCGCGAAAAACTTCAATGAAATGAGCGATCGTCTTGAAGAAAGTGACCGTTTGCGCAAGCAAATGACTGCCGATATCGCCCACGACCTGCGCACACCGTTGACGGTTATCAATGGCTATGTTGAATCAATGCGCGATGGCGATTTATCAGTTACGCCTGAACGCCTGGGGCTCATCGCTGATGAAACGACACGTCTTTCTAAACTGGTTGATGATTTACGCCTTTTATCCGTTGCGGATGCGGGCGAATTGAACCTTCAAAAACAGCTCACGAACCCAAATGAGCTCTTAGAACATTGTCATCAACTCTTTGAAAATCAAGCCGCTCGAAAGTCCATTAGCTTAAAACTTGAACCATTAACCACAACACAGAAAGTGCTTATTGACGAAGACCGCATGATTCAAGCTCTTTCAAATCTCTTGAACAATGCCATAGACTACAGCCCTGAAGGCAGTGAAGTTATACTGCGACTGAAAGAAGAAAAAGCTTGCATGCTGCTTGAGATTATCGATTCTGGACCTGGCATTGACCCTGCCAACTTGCCTTATATTTTCGAACGTTTTCACCGAGCAGACCGCTCGCGCCAGGAAAGCGCCTCCCATAGCGGATTAGGTCTATCAATTGCCAAAGCTATCATCACTGCCCATAACGGTGAAATATTAGCTATTTCTGCTTTAGG
>JAAZIH010000132.1 GCA_012800995.1 Chloroflexota bacterium | reverse complement strand
TAAAACGCGGGTTTCACTCCTCGTCATGCTGACCTTCTTTTCCAGACACACCTAAGACAAACTTTAGCCAGATGGGCAGATATTTATGCCAGAAGGGCCAGGTGTGCTCACCTTCGTCTTCAATGTAGGTCAGGGGCAAGCCCAATGCTGAGGCCTGCTGCGCGAAAATGCGATTGGTAGGCAGAAGGTTGTCATTCAGACCGATTGAAGCGTAAAGGCGTGGACATTTTTCGGGTGTTTTTGCTATTTCCTGTAATAAGAAGGCGGGGTCATAGATGCTGCCAGGCAATTTATCCAATCCACCAAAAACCATATCCATTTCTTTCATCATAATAGGGTCGTGATGGGCAAATTCTGGTAATTGCAGCATCTGTATGGCCAAAAGCCCCGAAAAACTCGCTGCTTCGCAATATAAATCAGGTCGGCGCAATGCAGCCATAAACGCGCCATAGCCGCCCATGGATAGCCCGGCAATAAGCGAATTATCGCGCTTGAGGTTGAACTTAAAGCGTGCGTCAATCCATTCAGGCAGTTCTTCGGTCAGATAGCTGAAATAATTCTGGCCATTGACCATATCAGCGTAAAAGCTGCGCCCACCACTGGGCATGATGATGATGACACCCAGGTCTCGTGATACCCAGTCAGCGTTGCCATAGCGAAGCCAGGCGCTTCCATCGGCGCTTAAGCCATGCAAAAGCCAAAGCACTTTGCGTTCGTGAATGGGGCGGGGATCTTCTTCGGTGATATCAGGGATAGAAATGTTGAGCAAGAGATTGGTCTTGACCGCGCTTGATTTGTGGTTGATTTGTAGTAATGCCATTTTTTCGTCCTTTATTCTATTTCTTATGCGTCCAATAATGATTGTTCTGTTATCTCGCTATTGACAACTTTAAAATCACTCAAATAAGAGCAAGCATAGCTGAGTAAAGTCATAATCAGAGGGAAGATAGCGATAATAAATAACGCCACCTGGTCTGGCTGCGAGCCGGGCACATCACCCGATTCATAACCATACAGCGACTTCAGCAATAAAAACGCTCCGCCAGTAAACAAACTGTTGAGGCGGTTCATGAAGCCCAAAGCATTGCTGATTATTCCTTCACGGCGTACATTGTGTTTGGCTTTGTCTTCGTCCATTACCCGGGCGTGGATGAGGTCCATCGTTGTGATGACCCCGGCAAAACCAAAACCGACCAGCGAGGCGCAAATGAGCGCCATGATGTAACCTTGCGCGAAGTACAGTGGCACAAACGAAATGGCGAGTGCCAGTAATGCCCAGCGCCATACCTTCACCAGGTCATAGCGCTTGAGGAAGGCTGCCCAAATCGCAACTGAGGCGATTGCTACCACTAACACCAATCCCATCAGGAGTGCCTGTTTCCAGCCACCGATGCCCAGTTTGTATTTGGCATAAAGGGGCAAGCCTGCCATCACCATCGACATGGCCGCGCTGTAAAAGGCGTTGCTGACTCCGGCTACCCAAAACTTACGGTTGGTAAGCAGGCTCTTCACGCTATCCCAAATTTTGGGTTTAGCTTCGTCGAGGCTGATGTGTTCTTCGTGGCTGGTGAAGGTCATATACAGGATAACCGCGCCACCCAGAATACCATAAATGATTGCTGTCGTTGACCAACCTAATGCATCCACCACAATGGGTGTAAGCGCGATGCTAATAATCATGGCTACCAACTGAAATGCCTGGCGCAACGCGTTGGCTTTAGCACGGCTGAGATCTGTTTTGAAGAGTTCAGGGAAAAGCGCGCCATAATTGGCGTTGATTACCGAGTCTAAGGTGCCGGTGAGGATGTAAAAAAGCATGGCGTAGATAAAGAGCTGATTGGCACTCAGCCAGGCAGCTGGCGAGAAGAAAAGCACCAAGCATAAGACCAAGAGAGGCGTTCCAATGACCAACCAGGGACGGCGCCGACCCCAACGCGTGCGCGTGCGGTCTGAGAGATAGCCATAGATGGGGTTATCTGCGGCATCGATGAAGGCGTAAATGAGCATAATCAAGCCCCACTGTGCCGCGGTCACGCCCAGCGTGTCGACATAATAGGCGAAAGCGTATGTTTTGAGCAGATTGATAGGGATGGATGTGCCAAACATGCCCACCGAGTAGTTGAAGGTCTTCCAGCGGCTGCCTTTAGCTTCGGCTGGTTTCGTTTCGAGGACATGGTTTGCTTGTTCGTTTGATGTATCAAAATCCATAATGCTACTCCTTGGCTTAGAATAATGCCTTTATTATAAAGCCATGGGACGCAGAAACGTGTAAAGAAAAGATAAAGTTCAGCTTATGAGTTTCATGAAATAAAAATTCTTTAAAAACATTATCAAGTTGCCCTTGAAAATATTATTCGCTTCTAGTATTATCACAAAAAAGTACGATATAATTCTATGAGATAATCATCAAGAATGAGGCTTATGTCTTCAAATATTACTATTGACGATGCCAAAAAGATTTATGGGATTTCCTTTTCCCATCAGATTATGGAAAACGGAGAACTTCGTTTCCGCTTGATTAGTTCTGATGGTAGCTCTTATGTTCGGACCGTCTCTGTGACAGATGGTTGGCAATCTGCACACTATCATAAAAGAGGTCATGAAGTCTATATCGTTCAAGAGGGGTGGATGGTCATGGCAACCCTTGTTAAACGAAAATGCATATTAAAACGATATGGACCCGGGTCTGTTATCTCGTTGGAATCTCTAACCCACCATAACATTTTTCTTCCTTCTGCTGCAGTTATTCATACTGTGAAATATGGCATGACAGGTTATGAGGATTGGTGGCCAGCTAAAGCTCTGCAAAAAATTACACTGAAATTGACCTTTCAGGATTTATTAGAATTACCCACTGAAAAGACTAAACACTGAGGTTCCACCGGTGACAAATCAAAATAATTCTTTTTGGGATGATGAGGTTCCTACTGGGTATCCTGCAAAATATTCGGAGGAATATCGTCACTTTGACGTCCTGATTTGGCAAACACCAATAATAAGTTCAGCAATCCTGGCATTTACCTTAAGTACTTTAAGTGACGATGGCAATGTAGAACCAGTTTCTGCAATGCTTCTCTTGCTTATCGTCAGTTTTATTCTTGGCACAATTTACTATAATTTGTTTCGATGGCGAGTTCATCAACAATATACTGAAAGATCAAATGCCCCAGGATTGCCTGATCGAAGGACAAAAAAACATAAGCGTTTTGGTGCTCAGTTCTACCTGCAACTGTCCACAGGTTTATTATTTGCGTTGGCAATTGGTTTAAGTGTTCATTTTCTGTTCTTTAAGGTGCTACAATTAAATACAATATTTTTGGAAAACAAATTTTGGATCTTGCTTGGTGTCATATTCATACTAACCACAGGTTTGGTGATAATCACATGGATGGTTGAAAAGAAGATTGCTCAACATCTACGGAATTCAAAAAAGCTGAAAACGAAGAATTTAGCAGTTCAAATGATTAATGGGAGCATCGACGCTTATATAAAAAGGGATTTTTCTCTCGCACGAAAAATTTGCGAAACAAACGAACTGCCTGAGGAATTAACAGGTGAACTAATAAAAAAATCCTACATCAGAAAGCTGAAAATAGTGAGCAAACAGTAGATTTGGAAAAGGTTGCTGAGTATTTCGATCGTATTGGAGTTCATTCTCAAAAAATTGCTGATTGGATTCGTCAAAACTCGCCTAATCCCACAAAAACGGGTAGTCCTCCCGATCTTACCGGGACAGTTTAGCCACTTGATTCCATCATAGCCACAACCTTTTTCAGTTTTTAATACGAGTTGGGAAGAAATTCCCTTTGGCCAGGTCTTATTATTATCAAGGCAGTTTAGAAATGTTTTAATTTCAGCAATTTGGAAGTGCCCTATTATTTTTCTTAAATTATCTGAACTATCCGCCTGAGTTCCACCACTAAAAACATATTTACAAAAAACTTGGCAAACTGCCGTGTCTTATGATCTATTTCTGTTGATACTCAGGGTGGCTAACACTATTAACAACTTAATCAAAATCCGATTTCCATTTTAAAACCACGTGGATAATGCGTCTGTAAAGCGATATAATAAACATAAGTGTAATGACAAAAATATCCGTTCGCTTTTTTGATGATCATGAAGTACGTGCTGTTTGGGACGAAAAAAATGCCAAATGGTGGTTTTCGGTTGCGGATATTGTTGGGGTTTTACGCAATGAAGATGACCATCGAAAAAATAGAAACTATTGGAAGTATCTCTATACAAAATTCAATCGAGAAGGTAATCAACTGGTTAGTGCCACTAACCAGTTGAAAATGTTAGCGCCGGATGGAAAAAGACGCCTAACAACCACGATTGATCAAGATGGGGTTATTGAAC
>JAAZIH010000131.1 GCA_012800995.1 Chloroflexota bacterium | reverse complement strand
TTTTGGCAGTACACGCGCTTAATAGAATGCTTGCAAAAATAATCAGAAGGAACAGTGGACGAATAGCCTGGTAGCCCGTCATGTTAAAAAGCGAATGTTTCATAGAAAAACCTCTCCTATGATACCGCAAGGAGAGGTTTTTTTCTATACTTCAATTTTACTTAGATACAAACGAGATTTACAAATGCTCCCATTCGCTCATAACGCTTGCTTCAAAGTTCTCTACATGCAAAAGATCATGCGCTTTCTGTCCGCCGGGTTCGCCCAGGAAGTCTTTATAAAGTGCAATGACTTCGGGGTTCTCATGTGACTTGCGCAGTTTATCTTCGCGGTCAAGTTTGTAGAGTGATTCCATCCGTTTTTGGAGCACAACATCGCGATCTTTAGCGTAGGGTTGTCCGCCGCCATTGATACAACCACCGGGGCAAGCCATGATTTCAATGACATCAAAGACTTCTTCGCCAGAAACGACTTTGTCCAAAATCTTGCGGGCGTTACCTAAACCGGAAACTGCAGCAACTCGAATCTTGCGGTCTCCAAGGTCAACGACAGCTTCGTGAGCGCTATCAAGACCGCGCAGGGCAACGAAGTCAACGTTTTCGAGGGTTTCTTTGGTAACGAGTTCGTAAACACTGCGCAGGGCGGCTTCAAGCACACCACCTGTGGCACCGAAGATAACACCAGCACCAGTTGATACGCCAAGGGGTGAGTCGAAGTCTTCTTCTTCAATGTAACGTAAGTCAACAGAGCCTTCTTTGAGGATCTTGGCAAGTTCGCGAGTGGTTAAGGAGTAGTCAACATCGCGGATGCCATAGCTTTCCTGGTTTGGCAGTGAGGCTTCGTATTTCTTGGCGATACAGGGCATAATGCTAACCACAACGATATTTTTCGGATCCCAACCCATCTTTTCGGCATAGTAGCTCTTGATGATGGCACCGGTCATTTGTTGGGGGCTCTTGGTGGTGGAGGGCATGTATTCCAGGCTGGGGTAGTAGTAGCGAATAAAGTTGATCCAGCCAGGGCAACATGAAGTGAGGATGGGCAGGTTTTCATTCTTGGTGACGCGTTCAATGATTTCAGTGCCTTCTTCAATGATGGTCAGGTCAGCACCGAAGGTGGTATCAAAGACCGCATCAAAACCGAGTTGGCGTAAACCAGCAACCATTTTACCGGTCACAATTTCGCCAGCAGGATAGCCAAATTCTTCACCTAAAGCGACACGAACAGCAGGAGCGACTTGAACGACAACCTTCTTGGTCTCGTCAAAGAGCGCGTTCCAAACCTGGTTGACATAGCTATGGCCGATAAGCGCGCCCGTGGGGCAAACGGTTACACATTGGCCACAGTAAACGCAAGGCGAGTCAACGATTTCGTTTTTCTCAGCTGGTGCAACAATGGTGTTAAAGCCACGACCAAACGCAGTAAGCGCGCCAACGGTTTGGACTTCGTTACACATTGTTTCACAACGGCGGCACATGATACATTTGTCAGGGTC
Source organism: Chloroflexota bacterium (assembly GCA_012800995.1). Taxonomy (GTDB): domain Bacteria; phylum Chloroflexota; class Anaerolineae; order Anaerolineales; family Anaerolineaceae; genus Mesolinea. The sequence goes on along the minus strand of JAAZIH010000131.1, from coordinate 7,993 downwards.
GCGGAAGAGCGCGGCACTGGAATGGTCTTTCTTATGGCGCATGCGTTCGCCATTGGGATATTTGACCTGAACGTCATATTCCCATGCCATCGTTTGAAGTTCGCATTCAGTGGACTTGAGACAAGTCAGGCAGGTGAAGGGGTGGTTTGAGATGATGAGCTCAAGGTTCTTTCTTCGCGCTGAAAGCACACGTTTTGAATTGGTGATAACTTTCATGCCAGGCATCACAGGTGTGGCACAAGCAGGGGCGAGATTACGGCGACCTTCAACTTCAACCACACAAACACGACAGGATGCGACTTGGTTCTTATAATGAAGTTTTTCAAGTTCCAGGTAGCACAAGGTGGGAATCTTGAGGTTCAGCTTCTTAGCCGCATCAAGAATGGTTGATCCAGCTGGTACGGATACTTCTCTACCGTCAATAGTTAAAGTAATCATATATCTTTTCCTTATTTACGAATTACCGCACCAAAGCGACATTTCTCGAGACAATTGCCACACTTGATGCACTTTTCTTGATCGATAACGTGAACTTGCTTGGGCGCGCCAGAGATACAATTCACTGGGCAAGCACGGGCACAGGCAGTACAACCGATACATTTTTCTGGGTTGATCTCATAATGCAGAAGATCAGTACAAACACCCGCAGGACATCGTTTTTCTTCAACATGGGCTTTGTATTCATCCATGAAGTAGCGTAAGGTGCTAAGTACCGGGTTCGGCGCGGTTTGGCCGAGACCACAGAGCGCGGTGTCCTTGACGGTTTCGGCAAGGGATTGCAACTCAACGAGCATTTCCGGGGTACCTTTGCCTTTAGTGATATCAGTGAGAATTTCAAGCATGCGCTTGGTGCCAACACGACAGGGCACACAGCGACCACAGGATTCTTCAACGATGAACTCAAGATAGAAACGGGCGATGTTGACCATACAGTCGCTGTCGGACATAACGATCATACCGCCAGAACCCATCATTGAACCGATTTGGCCAAGGGACTGGAAGTCGATTGGAGTATCCAGGAATTGCTCAGGAATACAACCGCCAGAAGGTCCACCAGATTGGGCAGCTTTGAACTTGCCACCACCACGTACACCACCACCGATTTCGAAAATCAGCTGGCGGAGTGTGGTGCCCATGGGAACTTCAACCAAACCAACGTTGTTGACTTTACCAGCTAAGGCAAAGACCTTAGTGCCTTTGGACTTTTCAGTACCGATATTGGCGAACCATTCGGGACCTTTATCAAAGATGACGGGCACATTCGCCAGGGTTTCAACGTTGTTCACGACAGTAGGCTGTTGCCACAAACCCTTCTCTGCAGGGAAGGGAGGTTTTGTGGTGGGTTCACCGCGGTTGCCCTGGATGGACTGAATGAGAGCGGTTTCTTCGCCACAAACAAAAGCACCAGCACCAAGGCGAACATCAACGTCAAAGCTGAACTCAGTGCCGAGAATGTTCTTGCCAAGCAAGCCGAGTTCGCGAGCTTCGTCGATGGCAATTTGAAGGCGTTTGACAGCCAGGGGGTATTCAGCGCGGATATAGACATAACCCTGATCAGCGCCAATGCAGTAAGCCGCGATAGCCATACCTTCGATCACAGTGTGGGCGTCGCCTTCCATAATGGAGCGATCCATAAAGGCACCGGGGTCGCCTTCGTCAGCATTACAGATGACGAATTTGCGATCACTTTGGTACATGCGCCCAAATTCCCACTTGCGACCAGCTGAGAAACCAGCACCGCCACGACCACCAAGTCCGGATTGTTTCATGATTTCAATCGCTTCTTCGGGGCTCATTTGGGTGATGACTTTCGCCATAGACTGGTAACCACCAACGCCAATATATTCTTCAATGATTTCAGGGTCAATCAAGCCACAGTGGCGCAAAGCCACGCGCATTTGGCGTCTGTAAAAAGGCATTTCGAGCGAGTCGTGCATGCGCTTTTGGGTAACAGGTTCAACATAAAGCAAGCGGTCCACGACTTCGTCGTTCATGATGTGTTTTTCAAAGATTTCTTTGGCATCGTCTGGTGTTACTTGCACGTAGAAGACATTTTCGGGGAAGACTTTGACGATGGGTCCTTTTTCACAAAAACCGAAGCAACCAGAGATGCTGGCACGGACTTTGTTTTCGACACCATGTTCTTTGATGAGATTTTGGAAGTTCTCAACAATTTGCAAACTCTTTGAGGAGACACAACCTGTACCACCACAAACTAAGATGAACTTTTGATCTCCGTCATAGTCGAGATCTGCGCGAACCTCTACAAGGCTCTTGTACTCTTCGTATTTCTGCTTGAGTTGCTCAAAGCTTTCAATTCGGGTTGTCATTATTCCACCTCAACTGGCTCACCGTATTCGATGAGATATTCTTCGATGATCTTTTCAGCTTGTCCTTGCTTAACTTTTCCGTAGACGTGTTCGTTAATCAAAACTACTGGGGCTAAGCCACAAGCACCAACACAGCGCAGGGACTCAATCGAAAAGCGACCGTCCGCAGTGACCTGGCCTGACTTAATGCCCAGGGCCTTTTCAAAGTCTTGCAAGATTTTGTCTGAGCCGTTCACGTAGCAAGCCGTGCCCATGCAGATACTGATATTTGTCTTGCCCTTGGGTGTGGTGGTGAAGTAGTTGTAGAAACTAATCACACCAGATACGTCCGCGTGAGGGATAGAGAATTTCTTGGCAACGAATTTCTGAACCTCAGAAGGTAAGTAGCCAAAAATGCTCTGTGCTTTATGCAAGGTCATAATCAGCATTTCTTTTCGCTCAGGATCTTTTGGATCGATCTTGAGCGCATCAATGTAGGCGCCCAATTCGGCAAAACCCGGATTGGACCCCGTGCAACAAGGATTTTTTTGTTCGGTCATATTTCTCCTCAATTTTTTTCCGAATAAATTCGGTTAGTTTACACGCAAAAACTAATTTGTGAACGAGCTCACAAATTCAGCCGCACCTATTATAATCGGATTCTGTAATTTGGGGGATTTAATTAATAAAATCGATGTTGCGATGATTTCAACATCTAAAATGTCATGTGACGTAAATAATACACTTAAATTGGGGATGTTTGGAAAGATAGATTGTACAAAGATTTCACGGGATTTTTTGTCAAGAGATTGAAAAGGCTCATCCAGAATAAGGAGTTCAGGCAGGGTAATAAGCGCGCGTAAAAGAGAAACTTTGCGCTTCATTCCCCCGCTTAACGTATGTGGAAATTCTCTTTGGTAACCATCCAATCCAACCAGCTTGTACCAATCGGGAAGTATGTCCAAAGCGTTTGGTTTTGAAGCAAAATGAGGGCTCTTTAGGGGCAAACGAATATTCTCATCAACTGTCAAATAAGGAAACAGGCGTGGCTCTTGAAAGACAATGTGGGGCTCAATGCCAGATGAATAAGAATATGTGCCTGAGTCAGCAAGCAGCAGTCCTGAAAGGATGCGTAAGAGGGTGGTTTTACCTGCACCACTTGGCGCGAAGAGCAAGAGTCTCTCACCCTGGGACATGCTGAAGCTAAAATCGGTGATAACCGCTTCATGGTTGAATTTCTTGTTTATCGCGTTTACTTCCAACACGATTTTTGCATTGGGTTTAATCTCCATAGGTGTACTTCCTTAAGGATGTGGCATAAACCAATTCAACCAAACCCTGAAAAAAAACTGTAAGCAGGATGAATAGTAGAATGTAGAAGAAAACTTCCTTCATTGCGAAAACCATCCTGGCTTTATTCAGTAAGTAACCCAAGCCATCTTGTGATCCAATAAACTCGCCTGTAACGGCGATTTTTGATGCCATGCTAAAGCCCAGAATGAGGTTCGTGCGGGTGATTTTAATGATCTGGGGTTTCATAATCGTTGAAAAACGCAATTTTCGATCTGCTTTTATGGAATCAAGATATTCGACCTGTTTTGGATCAGGGAATTTTAGGGCTTGTAGGGTATTCATAAAAATGAGTGGTAGAGTCATGAGCGTAACAAGCACAATCGGTGGCGCACTGCCAACACCAAAAACGATAACTAAAATAACACCCACCGTTACCGCGGGAATAACCTGAAAGGCTTGTACCATGGCGCTGAATGGTTCAGAAAGTTTGGTATTCGCTAAAAGTGTAGCAAGGGTGGTGCCGATGAAGATCGAGATAGAAAAACCCACGAAAATGCGCCAGAGCGTGATACCCAATGCGGCAAAAAAATGGGCGTTCAAAAAATCAGGTGAGGCTTTTAGAACCTCTACAGGAGAGGGAATGATGTAAACGGGGAAAAAAAGGGACAGGACTGCCCATAAGATAATGAGCAGTCCAAACCCGATTAGTTCGTTAAGGAAGGGTGTAGAAGATTGCCTCGTAGCTTTCATCCAGTGGTTTTCCAATCGTTTTGTAGTAATGAATGACAGAGTCTTTCATTTCCTGGTCAGATTGTACCGTGAATTTGGTCGCCTGTAAGGCTTTTAGTAAAACGGGAACTGGGAATGAGAATTTTTCGGCAACTTCGTTCACCGCGGCTTCAGGGTTTGCCTGCAGCTCAGCGATGGCTCTGGCAACAGCTTGATTGAAAGCGATGACCCATTCAGGATGCGCGCTGGCAAACTCGGCTTTGGCAAAAGCGCCGACCTGTGGATAACCATCACTGTCACCGGTGATTTCGTTCCAGGTATCATAAAAACTGGCACCTAAATGACCGCATTCCTGAGCAGCCATAGCAGTTGCTGCGGGTTGAGGGATAGCAACGATGGCATCATCACCGTTTTTGATGAGAGCGGTTGAGGTGTCAAATGGCGCGTAAATCGGTTTGACATCTTCACCATATACCAGACCCGCTTGTTCAACAAAGAATTGGGTAGTTTCTTCCAAAGGAGAACCTTCAAATGGCAGGTAAATTTCATGACCAGCTAATTCAGCAAAACTGTTTATTTCAAAGTTGCAGCTAACGATGTAAGAAAGCCCGGTTACATTGGTGTTGATGAGTTGCAAAGGGACTTCGTTTTTGAACATGTCAAAACCAACAGAGAGACCGGTTACTAAAACGAGGTCTTCTTCTGCCATGAACTGAGCGTTTGCCTGAGGATGATTTTCGAAGATTTCGACATTAAGACCGGGTAAGTATTTAGCTGCCAGGAGAATTGGGATAGAAGTGGTTGAGCTTGGTGCTAATACTGTCACTGTTAATGTTTCTTCTGTTTCGACAACTGATTCACCTTCAGTGATGGGATAGGTTCCTTCTGTTTGGGTTTGTTCAATAGTGTCCTGGGCTAAATTTTCGACGGGATAAGCATTCTCGACACTATCAACAACCAATGGAAACGCGTTAATGGAATCTGTTGGTTCTGGTTGTGTTTTTTGTGTGGTTCCGCAAGCTGCTAAAACGAGCATAGCAATTAATGCGAAAACAAATAGTTTTGATTTCATTCAGTAAAACTCCTTTATTGTTGTTTCCGGCGGCTTGTTGGGCGCGTCGGTTTGAAACGAAGATAATTTTATCTCACATTCCTGTTAGGAAATTCTAACATATCTACAAGGTACATTTCACGCATGGATGTTATAATTTGCTTAACAATGAACAGAGGTTATGATGAGCAAAATAATTCAAAAAGTAAAAGGGACCCAAGATTTTTATCCGGAAGAGATGGCAAAGCGCCAATGGCTCATTGAGAAATTACGTGTAGCTTCGGAATCTTTTGGCTACAACCAATACGACGGTCCTTGTTTGGAACAGATTGAGCTTTATGCTGCCAAGTCTGGTGAGGAATTGGTTAAAGAACAGGCTTTTGTCTTTGAAGACCGTGGTGGAGACCCTATTACTTTAAGACCAGAATTAACTCCAACGCTCTCGCGTATGGTAGCTTCGAAACAAAATCAGCTCACTTTTCCTTTGCGATGGTGGTCTTTTGGTCCTTTTTGGCGTTATGAACGCCCACAAAGAGGTCGCACGCGCGAGTTCTTCCAATGGAATATTGATCAAATCGGTTCTGATTCTGTCCTTGCTGACGCAGAATTGCTGGCAGTTGCCGCGCGATTCTTTAGAGAAGTCGGTTTAACACCGGAGCATGTTCAATTACATGTGAATGACCGCGAATTGATGAACGATGAATTGACGATAATTGGTGTTACTGATGAGAAAAAACCTGATGTGCTCCGATTGATCGACCGCTTGGATAAGTTACCCGGAGATGTTTGGGATCAGCTGGTTTTGGAAGCAGGTTTGAACGAAAATCAATTAGCGGACTTGAAAGCTTTGTTTGAAAACAAGGAGCTGTGGCGAAACTCTGAGCGTTTGGTGAATGTTTTCAAAATCCTCGAAGATATGGGTGAAAGCGCATATATCAGCTATGACCCACGCATTATTCGTGGTTTGGACTATTATACGGGTGTTGTCTTTGAAGCGCACGATACCAAAGGCGAGTTTAGAGCCATTTTGGGCGGGGGTCATTATGCCGATTTGGTGGCTGATGTGGGTGGCAAGCCTGCACCAGGTGTCGGCTTTGCAATGGGCGATGTAGTAATTTTATTGGTTTTAGAGAAGTATGGTCTTTTACCAAGCGATACGATAGATCCTAAAACGCTTTTTATGACGGTTTTCGATGAGGACTGCTTGGCTGCGACCCTCACATTGACTGCAGAGTTACGCCAGGCAGGTTTTAAGGTGGTATTGAGCGAAATTGACCGCTTGGGCAAGCAGTTTAGATATGCTGATCGAATTGGTGTAAAACGTGTTTTGGTGCTTGGACCATCGGAAATTGAAAAAGGCTTGGTCGTTGTGAAAGATTTAGTGAGCGGCGATCAACAAGAAGTGCAACGGAAGGACTTGATAACCTTTTTAAGCTAAAAAATTAAGAAAGCTGTTTTGAAGCCAAACAGTGTTTATTGAAAAAGCCTTTCTCAACTATGGCCTAAAAGATGTTGTTTTTTCTATAACATAAGATAGATCATTCTCTGATAAATCGTAAAAGAGGGGTAAGCGTACCAATCGGTCGCTGATATCTTCAGTTACTGGACAATCACCAGCTTGCCCACCAAATTGTTGTCCCATATCAGAAAGATGTAACGGCAGGTAATGGAATACCGTTACAATGTTTTGTGATTGCATCCACTCAATAAAGCGCGTGCGACTATCAAGATTGGGCATCAGTAGGTAGTAAATATGGCCTGGATGTTCGCAATGATTGGGTATGTATGGCTGAAGAATAGCATTGTCATTCGCCCATTTTTTTAGCTCGCTGTGATAAGTGTTCCAGATAGCTAAGCGTTTTGCTTGTATTTTGTCTTTGGATTCAAGCTGCGCCAGTAAAACAGCGGCAATAAGCTCAGACGGAAGGTAGCTTGAGCCAATATCTACCCATGAGTATTTATCAATTTGACCTCTAAAGAAGCGGCTACGGTTTGTGCCTTTCTCGCGAATTATTTCAGCACGTTCAATAAACTTGAGGTCATTGATGAGCAAGGCACCGCCTTCGCCGGTGCTAATGTTCTTGGTTTCATGAAAACTTTGCGTCGCGAGGGGGCTAAGGGTTCCAAGGTTTCTGCCTTTGTATTTGCCAAAAAGTCCATGGGCATTATCTTCAATGACAACGAGCTTGTGCTTAGCGGCAAGATCGTTTATCACGTCCATTTCACAGGCTACTCCAGCGTAATGAACGACGACAATGGCTTTCGTTTTAGGGGTTATTAAAGCTTCAACTTTAGATTCGTCAATGTTAAGTGTGTCTGGACGTATATCAGCGAAAACAGGTTTTGCGCCTCTTAAGACATATGCATTTACGGTAGATACGAAGGTGAAAGATGGCACAATAACCTCATCACCCGGCTTTAGGTCCAAAAGAATTGCGGTCATCTCTAAGGCGTGTGTACAACTGGTCGTTAACAGGGCTTTCTTTGCATGCGTAAGAGATTCGAGTAAAGCACTGGCCTTGCGGGTGAAAGGTCCGTCACCTGATAAATGACCTGATTGCAAAGCCTGAGAGATATATGTCTCAGATTCGGGAATATAAGCTGGGCTGTT
>JAAZIH010000130.1 GCA_012800995.1 Chloroflexota bacterium | reverse complement strand
TCAAATGAGCCATCATTGTCAAGAACTTCTTGCAACACAAGAATATCTGGCGAATTCAAACCATTCACTACATGCTTTGCGAGCTGGGTAAAACGTATCGCGTTATCTGAAGCAGACAGGTTTTCAACATTGTAACTGGCAATCGATAAAAGGTTAGCGCCTTCAATGACCTCAACTTTTTGCGCAAGTACTATTTCTTCAATATAAGCCAAAGGCTCTATTGGCATAATACGATAATTGGCAAAGTTGTAGCCTACAACTCCTCTAACAGGAGTCAATAACTTAGTACCTAATCTCATTTTTGGAATATTAATAAAAGTGTCATCCAACATGATTCGCTCTGGGTTAAAGTCATTTTCTCGGATTACAATCGCACCTGTATCCGATATCAAGTTAGCGTTCCTACCGTTATCAGCCACGATACTAACCTCATTAAATCGGTTTGTACTGCTTACAAGCAATGGCTCACGAACTTCGACATACATACTTTCTAAACTTTCAAAGAAATCCATGCCATCTTCTTCAGGGTCAAAAAGCCCCTTGTCTTTCCCAACATAACCAACAACGTCATTTTCAATGATTTGATTTGGGATAAAACGTCCACCTTCGCCTAAAACAACAGGATCTGGCATTGGATTTTGCGAGCTTAGAATCTGTAGGTTTGATGAATTAATAAGCCTGGTAATCGTCAAAGAGTTTGATCGATTAATGGAAGGATTATGCTCTTGAACAGTGGCCTTTTCAATAAATATACGGTCTCCTCTTTTGATGGTGCTGGCAGAGGAGTATGCCACAAATAAAGCTTCCGAACTGCGATCATCATCATCTTCTATTAAATCTTGCAAATAGAATCCCTGTCCAGTAACGGCTGTCACAATCCCGGTGACACAAGTCACTTGTTCGCCTTCAAATGGCGACCGATGTCCTATACCTTGAATTGCGTGAATACGGGTTATTTGTCTTCCGGGGCATAATCTCAGTATTTCTGTTTCATCCTGAGATGATAAGTCTGATATTGAACATGAAGTGAATAATAAGGTAGTAGCAATTATGCTTATGAATACGATAGATTTCACTTTTCGCAGCATAATCTGATTTTACATGATTTCAATTAGAAATTAAGGGAACGTGGTATATTAAGGTTTGATAATGATGGGTCAGCCGCTATATACATTTTATGAAAAGTGTTTTTGAGAAACACTTGCTTACTTCTTTGTATAAAAGCAGTTCTGGTCTTAAAAAACAAATATTGCTTAAGGAGTGTTTGATGAACGAAGATTACATTTTGATTACAGGTGCAAATGGAGAGGTGGGTCACGGACTGATTAACCATCTCGCTAAAGTTGGTCACAAAAAGATTATTGCTTTTAGCCGTAGCCTTCTTTCTGAGGAATTACGCCCTATGGTTTCAAACCCAATGGCAATGGACGTTCAAGATCGAGAAGGATTAGCCGAACTCTTTGAAAATTTCAATATTACAACGGTTTACCATCTCGCATCGATACTCTCCACAAAAGGTGAGCATGACCCGGTATTGGCACACAATATCAATGTCAATGGAACCATGAATCTTCTTGACCTTTGTGTGAAACAAATGGAAAAGACCGGACGACCTGTAAAGTTCATTTATCCAAGCTCGATCGCGGTACATGCCATTCCTAATCTCACCGTTAAATCTGAAGCTGGCAAAGTGAAAGAATATGACTACGTACAATCAACCACCATGTATGGTATTAACAAACTCTACTGTGAAAATCTTGGACGCTATTTCAACAGTTATTACAAGCAATTAAACTATGCGGTAAATGAGCGCCCTTATGTTGATTTTCGTGCCTTACGTTTTCCGGGCTTGATTAGTGCTGACACAATGCCCACTGGTGGCACCAGCGATTACGGGCCTGAAATGATTCATGCTGCCGCCAGCAATAAGCATTACAACTGCTTTGTCCGACCTGACTCCACTTTACCCTTCATGGTGATGCCAGACGCCATTAAATCACTCGTTATGCTCCATGCTGCTGATCGCGAACGCTTAACTCAAACCGTTTATAACGTCACCAGTTTTAGTCCTACTGCCCAGGAAATCTGTGACGTGACCAAAGCAGCATTCCCCAATGCTGTTATTGATTTCGTTCCGGATGTCAATCGTCAGGGTATCGTGGATAGTTGGCCAGCTGATATAGACGATAGCGCTGCGCGTAAAGACTGGGATTGGGAACCTGATTACGATTTCGACCGCGCCATTAACGAATATCTCATTCCAGCTATTCGCCAACGTTACGCTTAATAATGGAGAAACATGCCTTTATATGAGTATGAATGCCAGCATTGTGGACGTCAATTTGAATTGTTACGCCCATTCAGCCAGGCTGATAGCCCTGCTGAATGTCCAGCTTGTTTAAAAAAGGAAGCAAAAAGATTACCTTCCTTAGTGAACGCTTATAGTGCAGGTCGTAGCCTAAGCCAAGGCTCATCACAATGCTCGTCTTGCTCCAGCCATAACTGTGGGAGTTGTGGATGAAAAAAGCTCATCAATATTTCGAAAATAAACATGTATTAATTACTGGAGGCTCCAGTGGTATCGGTTTGTGCATTGCACGTAAGCTGGTACAAATGGGAGCCTCCGTTTGTCTTTTAGCACGAAACCAGACTAAACTTGACGAGGCAGTCAGCACGCTTTTGCCTTTACGTGTACATGAAAAACAGTATTTTAATACACTTTCTGCTGATGTTGCTGACACGCCGACACTCAGTAAACTTATACCTGAATATCTCGCGAAACAAGCAATTCCAGATGTATTGATCAATGCAGCTGGCGTAGCCCGCCCTGGTTATGTAGAAGAACTTGATTTAGAAATCTTCAAATGGACCATGGATATTGACTATCATGGAACAGTTACAATGACAAAACTGCTGCTGCCTCATTTTCTTGAGCGAGGCAGTGGACACATCATCAATTTTTCGTCTTTAGCTGGTGTTTTAGGTGTTTTTGGCTACACCGCTTATTCTGCTGCTAAATTTGCAGTTCGAGGTTTCACTGATGTTCTACGAGCAGAAATGAAGCCACGGGGTATAAATGTATCCATTGTTTACCCTCCTGATACTGACACACCCCAGCTAACCTGGGAAAACCAATATAAGCCTTTTGAAACACACGTCATTGCCAATTCCGATAAACCTATCCCAGCGAACATGGTAGCCAGCGCGGTTTTAAAAGCAGCAGCACGCAATAAATATGCAATAGTACCTGGTATAGACGCTAAGCTCACTTACCTCCTTGGAACGACACTTGGCGATTTAGTTTACCCAATCATGGATTTACTTGTTGCAAATGCGATAAAGAAAAAACAAACTAAACATAAATAGTCCTTTTTTAATGGAGCTCAATTATCTTTTAGATAAGTGGAAAAATGACCAATCCTTCATGGATAACGTTAGCGCGTGGATAAGTACACCCGCAGTTAAACCACGCACTGTCCCATCCCCTGAGAATCTCGACCTTCGTTTAGCCAAAGGACTTTATCGTTTGGAGATTGACAATCTCTATTCCCACCAGGCTGAAAGTTTCAATTATTTACATGACGGTAAAAACGTCATCATCGCTACAGGTACAGCCAGTGGAAAGACCTTAGCCTATAACCTACCCATTCTCAACAATTTATTATCCAATTCGAAAGCTTCCGCGCTATACCTCTATCCAACCAAAGCCCTTTCACAGGATCAGCTTAGTGGACTAAACAAGCTCATAACCTCATCTGATATTGAAAGCATTATCAAGCCTGCTATCTTTGACGGGGACACGCCGCAAAGTCATCGCAAGTCTATACGCAATACTGCGAATATCTTAAAGACTAACCCTGATATGCTTCATCAAGGCATACTGCCTCACCATACCACATGGCATCGTTTTTTATCTGATTTGCGATTTGTTGTCATTGATGAAGCTCATAGTTACAGAGGAGTTTTTGGCGCACATTTTGCCAATGTCCTGCGCCGGCTTAAACGCATCTGTGCTTTTTATGGCTCTTTTCCGCAATTCATTCTTACTTCTGCTACTATTGGTAATCCTCAGGAACTTGCTGAAAGCCTTATAGAATCTCCTGTCCAACTTATCAATCAAGATGGTTCAGAACATGGTGAAAAACAATTCATCATTTACAATCCACCTCTGATTGATCAACAACTTGGCATCAGAAAAAGCGCGGTCATAACTGGCGTAAACTTTAGTAAAACTTTAATGGGAAACGCCCATCAAACCCTTATCTTTGCCCGCACAAGGCGCACTGTTGAGATGTTTCTTAGCTATTTGCGTGATTCATTACCGTTTCATGAACGGGAACAAGTAAGTGGCTACCGCAGTGGCTATTTAAAAAAAGAAAGGCGTGAAATTGAAAGCCGTTTTCGTGAGGGTGAGCTAAAAGCAGTTGTTTCAACTTCCGCTCTGGAATTAGGGATTGATATTGGTGATTTAGAATCGGTCATTTTACTTGGATATCCAGGCTCTATCGCGACATGCAAACAGCGCATAGGGCGCGCTGGACGCAAAAACCAAAACTCTTTGGCAATCCTCATTCCTACACCGAATGCGCTTGATCAGTACCTGGCAAATCATCCTAAGTACCTCACAGAAAATAATCCCGAGAATGCCTTAATTGATCCTAACAATTTGTCCATCTTGACCCAGCATATCCTTTGCGCGGCATTTGAGCTCCCTTTTTCATCAAACGAATCTTTTGGACAACTTGATCCCTACTTGTTAAGGAGTGTTCTCGAATTTTTTTCTCAACAATCGACCCTAAACCAACAAGGAGAAAAGTTCTATTTCGTTAGTGATGATTACCCCTCTGCCAATGTCTCTTTGCGTTCTTCCTCTCCAAATCGAATAACTTTAATCTCAGAAAACGATGATAATAAGCAAATTATAGGTGAGATAGATGCTTCCTCAGCTACATGGTTCGTCCATCCTGGTGCTATATACTTACATGACGCGGATATCTTTTTGGTCAAGCAACTCAATATGGAAAAAGGTGAATGCTTTCTACAGCCTAACAACAGTGAGTATTACACAATTCCTAAACGAACTACCAGTATTGAAGATTTTAAAGTTATTACCCAAGAGCAACATGCAAGTTATCAAAGTAACTATGGGCATTTATCACTCAAGTTTGAGCTAAACAGCTACAAGAAGCTTCGCTGGCACACGAATGAGCTTATCGGCATTGAGCCTCTGAACATGCCTCCAGTCGAACTTGAAACACTTGGTTTTTGGATGAATCTTAATCAAGGTTTCCTGGAAAAACTAAAAGCCGAAGGCAAATGGGGCGCATATCAAAATGATTATGGCCCAAATTGGCAAAGGATCAGAGAGAAAATTATTCATCGAGATGGAAACCGTTGCCGGGCTTGCGGTAAATCATTTGAAAGTCAAAATTTGCATGTTCATCATATTCAACCGTTCAAATCCTTTGCTGATTCAGAATTAGCGAATAAAGCCAGCAATTTGGTCAGTTTATGCCCTGCCTGCCATCACTTGGCCGAAATAAATGTGCGAATTCGTAGTGGTCTGGCTGCTGCAAGTAACGCTTTACGCAATCTCGCGCCATTGTTGATTATGTGCGATCAGGAAGATATAGGCGTGTTAGCAGAAACAAAATCCGTCCTTGCTAATGGGATGCCTTCCATATTAATTTATGACAATATCCCAGGTGGACTTGGCTTATCCAGAAAACTTTATGAAAAGCAAACCTTCTGGATTAACCGCGCGGCTGAATCGATTGAAACTTGTCCATGTGCGGATGGCTGTCCGGCTTGTGTCGGTCCTGTTGGTGAGGAAGGCTATGGTGGCAAGTCTGAAGGCATTGCGCTGCTTCGAGGCTTTAGATGAGTGATTGGCAGAACCTTAGCGATCAATTGCGCAAAATGGGGGTCAAATTTGGATTCCAAGAAGATATTTCAAAAAGAAATAAATCCTGGCCCATACAATCAGTCCTTAAGTGTGAAGAAACGTCTACAGCTCTTGGGTCAATTCTGTCAGTAAAGAAACGCTACAAGTTAGACTATACGCAAGGCAATTACAATTTGCATCCTGCAGCCAAGTTTTTAAGATTATTACAGTTGGCTGATATTCCTGGGAATGTTTCTATATCATTAAATAATTTCATTTTTCTGGACGCAGAAACAACAGGCTTATCTGGTGGATCTGGGACGATGATATTCTTACTGGGACTATCAAAGTATGATGATGGTGATTTAATTCTTGAACAATTCTTTCTGCGCAATCCATCCGAAGAAGAAGCCTTTTTACACGTAATCTCCCAGTTTTGCAAAGACATGAAAGTTGTCATAACCTTTAACGGCAAAGCTTTCGACATCCCCATACTCAACACCCGTCACATCTTGCAAAGAGTTCCAAGTCCCTTCATGGATGTTTACCATATCGATTTGCTGACCATAAGCAGGCAACTTTGGAAATTGCGCTTAGAACAATGTCGGCTATCGAATATTGAACAGCATATTTTGCAATTTCATCGGGATGGCGCAGAAGTACCTGGCTATCTCGCGCCAGAATTCTACAAGGACTATCTTAGAACTGGCGATGCGCGTCCTTTGAAAGGAGTCTTTTATCATAATCAGGAAGATGTCGTGAGTTTAGCTGCATTGTTTAGTCATATTGCAAACATTCTCGAAAATCCACTTGACGATAAATTACCATTCTCTCACGACAGTTATTCTCTTGGTCGGGTCTTTGAGAGATTGAATAAAACCGACATTGCGCATCAGCTTTACCAACAATCCCACGTCCATCAAGATGATTTTAATTTACGCACACGATTTCTACTTCAACAAGCCAGTCTTTTTAAACGACAAAACATGTATCAAAATGCTTTATCACTTTGGGAAGAAGCCGCAAGTCTTCAATCCATAACCGCCATGGAAGAACTCGCCAAATATCACGAGCATAAGTCAAAGCACCTCCAAATCGCCTTACAACTTACCAATCGCGCATTAGAACAGTTAAAGGATGAAAAAGAAATGAACTTAAAAGTTTATACAAGGTTTGAAAATCGCAGAACCAGGCTCATTAATAAAATTAAAAAGACTGAATTTAAGGGATGATAGAGCAAAAGAGACTGGAAATCTTTAATAAATTGGGTTCAAGGATTTAGTGCAACGGATGAGGAGATACTATCATTCGTATGCAATACACAAGATTGAATGAAGAAGAAAGAGAAATAATTAGCAAGGGACTTGCTCAAAATAAGTCCATAAGGTCAATAGCCATGGAATTAGAGCGCAGTCCCGCACTATATCGCGAGAGATAAAGCGAAATGTAAGCAAAACAGGCTATTGGGCTTTCTCACCAAATCAAAAGGCAAAAGCCAATGCGAGTTCCAGAAGGAAACATAAAAGACGCTAGATGCAAAACCAAAGGCTTCGCAACTATGTGGAAGAAAAAGTGAAACAGGGTTGGTCGCCCAAAGCTATTGTCGAAAGGTTGATAATCGATTATCCTCATGACATGAGCATGCGCCTTTCACACGAAGCGATTTACCAACACATTTATGTCTTGCCACGTGGAGCCTTGAAGCAAACCTTGATTGAAGGATTACGTCAGGAACGCAAGTACCGCATAGCTCAAAAAAACGGGCAGATAGAGGAAACAAGAGGAAAAATCAGCGGTATGCTGTCTATTGAAGAACGCCCGGCGGAAGTAGAAGACAGAACTGTGCCTGGTCATTGGGAAGGCGACCTCATATTAGGC
>JAAZIH010000129.1 GCA_012800995.1 Chloroflexota bacterium | reverse complement strand
AGCGATAGGCATAAACGCGACCCCTTGTGGTGAGTTCTTCGAGAAACTCGGGGGCAAGTTCCGCATGAAGGCTTTCGGGCACATAGCGCAGGGCGTTCTTTAGCGCGGTGACGGTTTGGGCTTTGGTCAATCTAAAACCGCGATCCGGCGCGCGCCGAATGCCTTCCTGGAAAGTCTTTTTGGGTGGCAGTTGGTCAGATAATGTAATTCGTTTAATGGCTTGCATGGCATCTCCTGTACTTTTAATGGTCTCTATTTCACCTTTGATTGTACAACAAGTTTACAAATTCAGAGCGGAATATCTTAATAGATTTTCCTTGCGCATCCTAAATAGAGTGCTGGTAAAAAGACAGTTACTAAGTTTTTTATTTATTCTCGTTGTGGATATATTTCGTGGCAAGTGCTCATCGAACAGAAGAATTGTTTTTTAAAAACCTTCCCCAAAAGCAAGTTTGAATTCGCTTTTGGGGATGACCTTATTGTTTAAAACAAGCGTTTATTGCTCTAATAATTTGAAACGAACGATTTTTTGTTAAGTTAAAAGCTTCTATTTTGGCTGTGGGGGCGGAATGGGCAGGCTTTCTTTATCAGTGGCTTGCCATTTATCCCCTTCGTCAATGAGCATTACGGGGATTTCATCCCAGATAGGGTATTTGCGGTCGCAGTCGTGACAAATAAGCCAAGTTTCTTTGTAAAAAGTCAGTAATCCCTTGTCTTCTTTTACACAGACCGGACAACGTAGCAAATCGAGAAGTTCTTGTGGAATCATTTTCACCTCATTCATTGACAGACTTTTTTACTGTCAGGAGCAATTTTACCATAGCGTTTAATGGACATGTTTTATCGGGGCCTAAGGAATATCTGTTCCGGGTCCGTAATTATAACCATCTGGCCAGGGAACATAAGTTGTATTAATGACATCGCTAAACCAGAGCTGATCACCTTTATAGACACGTCGTGTAACCGACACGCTGGCGCCATTGACTGCCCAGTCGACCTGTTTAATCGTTCCAGTGGGCAGGGTGGGGTCTTCGCGGTAGATGGGCTCTGGTGGCTCAATGACATCGGTGATGCCAGTGGTTTCCCATTGAACAGTACGTCCATCACTGGTTGAATAAAACTTCCAGGTGAGCGAGTAGGAGCCCATTTCAGTATCCATCAAAATCCAGTGATCGGAATCATTTTTGAATTTCAGATCCACAAAGGGCACGTATACGCTGGCATCAAGTCCAGCTAAATTAAAGTTGGCAAGGCCATTGCTTTGTTGTTCGTAATAGCTGACCCGGTAAGCGTGGGGGTGACGTTCAACGATAGGAAAACCACCAAAAAACGCGGTTCTGAAGAGGGTTGTGCTTACCTGGCAAATGCCACCGCCGATGCCTTTTACTGATTGATCGCCAACGATGATGATGGCTTCGGCATAGCCATTATCCAGGCTAATGTTCGTCATGTATTTGGCCATCGAAAAGACTTCGCCAGGGGCAATGAGGACGCCATCAAAGCTTGTGGAACCAGCTAAAATGTTTTGAACGCGGGCAGGTTCTGAACCGTAGAAATAAGATGTTTCCTGAACGATCAGCTCGGTTATGCCCAGGTCCGCGGCGGTTGTGGTGTCGGTGACCTGAGGCGCGAGATCTTTGAGTACGAGATTAACCTCGTGTTCCTGGTTTTGAATGGCTTTTAGGATGGTTTCGAGACTGGCTTCGACATCAAGCGTCTTGCCCATGACCGCGTTGCGAGTGAGCTCGAGTTCTCGGGTTTCTTCGTTGAAACGCATACGCGCGTTTTGGGGTTGGATGACAAATTTGGGGGCGATGCTGGAAAGGTAGTGTTCCAGAGACGCGCGATTTAAGCTCAAATTGAAACCTTCATCAGGGTTCTCTGAATCACGAGTAATGATAAGGAGGCTCGCGAGATCTTTGGGCTGAATGACCCAGGGCTCAAGACCAGAATCCGGGTTAGGGTGGCGCATGGTGAAGGGCGCGCTGAGGATCGCTTCAGCCTGGCGGGCGACATCGCCAGCGTGAAATACCTGTGGGGTTTCTTCGCGAATGATGAGCGAGATGTTGGCGTCTTGCTGAATGAGAAAGTAAGCCTGGAGTTTTTCAAGCGTGGCTGGGATGTCCATTGTCTTGCCGGTTTGACCATCATGTGTGGTAACAGTTGTGCCCTCAATGCTAATGGATGCTTCAATAAGTGGCTGGTCAATCTCATTGGCGATGCTTTGAAGCTTAGCATATGCGACGGCTTGGTCATACGAAGCACTTGGGTTGAGCTTTACGCCTTGACGGTTGGCAAGAAATTTAGCTTGCAGCTGCCTAAGCCAGCTACCTTCGCGACCAACTTGATAGGCTCTTTGGGCAACCGCGGTTGGGTT
>JAAZIH010000128.1 GCA_012800995.1 Chloroflexota bacterium | reverse complement strand
TCGCTGTCGTGCATACGCACATCGCCCACCAACTGCACATTACTGAGCGTGGAGGGCAAAACCTGCCCATAAATTGCTAAAACGCGCCCGGATTCTGCCACCGCTTCTTCAAAACTACCAGTGATTTCTGCCAGCGCGGTGATGAACAAGTTGCCCAATGAGTGACCTTCAAGCCCGCTGCCCGATTTAAATCGGTACTGAAAGACCTGCGAGAGTAAAGCTTCATCATTGCTCAACGCGCTCAAACAGTTGCGGATATCACCCGGAGGTAAAACGCCCAAATCGCGGCGCAACTCACCCGATGACCCCCCATCATCCGAAACTGTTACGATAGCGGTAATGTTGTGCGTGTAAGCCTTGATGCCACTAAGCAAAGATGCCAACCCATGCCCACCGCCAATCACCACGACCTTAATGCCACGGTCCTTGCGCCGGAACTGTTGCACAGCTTCCCAGGCTGGGCGGCCTTCGCGTTCAAAAGGTTTAAGCACCGCGCGATTTGCGCCCAAAATGCCGATGAGAATCAGCGCAAAACCAATCCCAGCAAAAAGTAAAAAGCGGATTGGGCGGTCAAGAGAACGGAGGGATAAAAATGCCAGAATAGGCGTCAAAAACTCGTTGGTCGTTGTACGGTAGTATTTAAGAACAATTACTGCCAGGCCCAAGCCAAGCAACATCGCGCCAACCACGGTTAAAGCAAGCCAACGTTTATAGCCCAAACCAGGCAAGAACCAGCGGAATTCGCGATTGATTTTCTCCCAAAAGCGCTTCCATCTGCTGTTTTTCTTCTCGCTACCGTTCATGAATTGATAATAACTGTTTTTTAAACGGCCGTCAATCATAATCGAACTTATTCTCTCTTAAATGGCATCTGGCTGGTATAATGAAGCTGTTCAATAAAAAAATCCAACCCGGAGGTATTTATGCAAACGTTTTTACACGGTCGCGACTTGATTGGCGACCTCGATTTCTCCAAAGAAGAAGTAGAAACCGTTCTCGAAGTCGCTTGGGATCTTAAACGCAAGCGCGCCCTCAACGAACCCCATCCCTACCTGCGCGATAAGGTTTTGGCGATGCTCTTCTTCTTCAGTAGCACCCGCACCCGCGGCTCGTTTGAAGCCGGAATGGCGCAATTAGGTGGACATGGCGCGTTTATCGACAGCTCCACCACGCAAATCTCGCATGGCGACACCGCCAAAGAAATCGGCGAAATTTACGGTCGCTATTTCGACGGCATCGCCATCCGCCACTGCGACTGGTTAGACGGCAACAAGTACCTCAACGAGGTTGCCGAAGCCAGCCGCGTGCCCGTGCTCAATATGCAGTGCGACATTTACCACCCCTTCCAGTGCCTTGCCGACCTGATGACCATCATGGAGAAAAAAGGCCGTGACCTGAAACGCAAAAAGATCGTTGTTTCCTGGGCATATGCCGCCTCTTATCTCAAGCCCATCTCTGTGCCGCAGTCGCTGATCATCCAAATGCCACGCTTTGGCATGGATGTGACCCTGGCATACCCCAAAGAATTCCCTCTCATGCCCGAAATCGAACAACAAGCCGCCGACGAAGCCAAGCGCTGGGGCACCTCGTTCGAGATCGTGCACGATATGGACGAAGGCATGAAAGATGCCGATGTCATTTACGCCAAGAGCTGGGG
>JAAZIH010000022.1 GCA_012800995.1 Chloroflexota bacterium | reverse complement strand
CAATCAAGGAGCTTGAATATTAGAATCTCTGGTGCTATTATATAATTGTTTATAATCATCAACTTATTATAGATCATTAACAAAGGAGACAGTTTTATCATGAGTGGCACTTTATTATCACGTATTATTGGCGCAATCATTCTTGGCATTATCGGAGCGGTATCTGGACAACCTATTTTTGAGTCTATCCAAAAATGTTTCCCAAATCTTGTTGATCCAAACCAGAATTTGCTAATGGCTATTTCAGCAGCTGTGTTTTTTATTCTTGGCTTTATTATTACGCCGTATATTACTATAAAACCTATCGAAGGGCTCAAAAAACTCTTTCGAAAAGCCAGTCCCCAGACATTATTAAGTGGTTTGGCAGGGCTTTTGTTGGGTTTTGTGGCAGCTGCGATTACAGCCTATCCTTTTTCACTTCTGCCCCCGCCTTTTGGCTCAATTATGCCTTTTGTGGGTGTTGTCCTGTTTGGTTATTTATTCGCAATTCTTTTAGCGTCGCGTAATGAGGATATTCAGACGATGTTTAGGTCTGTGAGTGATAGAATCCCATCGCGTGGACGCATGGGTGGTGCTGATAGCTCGCGTAGGATCTTGGTGGATACCAGCGCGATTATAGATGGGCGCATTGTGGATATTGCCGAAACTGGGTTTTTGGGTGGCGATTTGATTATCCCGCGTTTTGTGCTCAACGAGCTGCAGTTTGTTTCAGATTCGTCAGATAGTTTGCGTCGTCAACGGGGAAGACGTGGTTTGGAAACCTTAGCGGAACTTCAGGAAACCAAAGTCGTACCTATTACAATCAGCGACTTAGACGTAGAAGGTGTGCGGGAGGTCGATGATCGTTTGGTCATTCTGGCACGTCAAATGAACTGTCCCATATTAACCAACGATTTCAATTTAAACCGCGTGGCAGAACTGCAAGGCGTTCAGGTTTTGAACATCAACGACCTCGCCAATGCGGTTAAAGTTGTTTTATTGCCTGGCGAAGGCTTTACGGTAAAAATTATCCAAGAAGGAAAGGAGTATAACCAGGGCGTTGGTTACCTTGACGATGGTACGATGGTGGTTGTTGAAAACGGTGAACACTACATGAACGAAGAACTTTATGTTACGGTTACCAAAATTCTGCAAACTTCGGCAGGACGCATGATTTTTGCAAAGCCTGAAAATGAATAGGAGCTGTTTATGTCCCTGAAAATTTACAATACCCTGAGTCGCTCAAAAGTGGAGTTTGAGCCTATTGAACCCGGTAGAGTGCGTTTTTATGTCTGTGGACCTACGGTCTATGCTGAGGCGCATCTTGGACATGCCATGTCGGCTTTAGTCTTCGACATCGTGCGACGTTATTTGATGTATTCCGGCTATGATGTGGATTTTGTGATGAACTTCACCGATGTCGACGACAAAATCATCGCTAAGGCAAACGAAATCGGCGCTGACCCCTATGAACTGGCAGAGCATTACATCAACGAGTACAAGCGTAATTTAGCAGAACTGAACATCTTGCCCGCGACCAAAAACCCGCGCGCAACCGAGGATATGCCCCAAATCATCTCTATGATTGAAGCTTTAATCGAAAAAGGGCATGCCTATGAAGCGTATGGCGATGTCTACTACAGGGTGGAATCCAAAGAGGATTACGGTAAACTTTCCGGTCGCAAGTTAGCAAGCATGAACGCTGGCGCGCGCATTGAAGTTGACGAACGCAAAGAGCATCCTATGGACTTTGCTTTGTGGAAAGCCGCCAAGCCCGATGAACCCGCCTGGGACAGTCCCTGGGGACAAGGCCGACCCGGCTGGCATATTGAGTGTTCCGCGATGAACATGACCCATCTCGGCGAGCAAATTGATATTCACGGTGGTGGGAACGACCTTATCTTCCCGCATCATGAGAATGAAATCGCTCAGACCGAAGCCGTTACTGGCAAGGAATTCGCGCGTGTGTGGATGCACAACGGCATGTTGAGCCTCAAGTCTGAGAAAATGTCAAAGTCCCTGGGCAATATGATTACTGTTGATGAGTTTCTGGCTGACAACCCGGCGGATGTCATGCGTTTGTGGGTTTTGGGTGGTTCGTACCGCGGACCTTTGGTTTACAGTGAAGAAGTCATTGAACAAACTGAGCAAGCCTACAAGCGCTTGTTAAGTGCCAAAAAAGGCGCCTTGCCTGGTGCGTCAGGTTTGAAAAATGACGCCCTAACAACGCTGCAAAACGAAGCTGAAAAGCTAAAAGCCGATTTCAAAGAGAGCATGGATGATGACTTCAACACCGCTGGTGCCTTGGCTAACTTGTTTGAACTGGTCAAAGCGATTAACCAGGCACGGGCGGATGGCGCGACTGATGCTCAGCTCACTGACGCGCAAGCCGTTTTCATGGAACTGGCTGGCGTTTTGGGCTTGACCCTGGAAGAGAAAAAAGCGCAATCCGCTTCAGATGCTGACGCTTTCATCAATTTGCTGGTAGCTCTAAGACGCGACCTGCGCGCGGAGAAGAACTGGGCTCTTTCGGACAAAGTCCGCGATGGTTTAAAGGGACTCGGCGTCATCCTGGAAGACAGCAAAGACAGCACAAGCTGGGGTTGGGAATAGACAATACCGTTATTGACCTGAGTAGAAATATTAAACCCACACAGGGTTAATGGGCTTGAGTTTTGTCATTCCTTACGTGTCTCAAGCCAATTGTTCTTCACAGAATCATTAAGCGGATGGAATAATCAATGAAAGAGTGGATTACAGGAAGAAATCCGGTATATGAAGTATTGCGCGCCAAACGACGGCATGCGTTTCGGCTCTTTGCCATGCGTGCTATGCGTATGGAAGGACATCTGCCGGAAATATTCGAGATGGCAAAAACGCGCAAACTGCCCATCCATGAAGTGCAACGTTTTGAACTGGATAATATTGAGCGCAACAATCAGGGCATCGCCATTGAAGTCAGCGAATATCCTTATCGTCCTTTGGACGATTTGATTAAATATAGCCAGTCCACTGGAGAAGCACCGTTTTTCCTGTTGCTTGACACTATTCAAGATCCACAAAACCTGGGCACGCTTTTGCGCACTGCTGAGATTATGGGCGTGCATGGCGTGATTATCCCCAGCGCGAAATCCGCGTTGATTACCCCCAGCGTGGTGACGTCTTCTTCGGGCGCGTCGGAGCATTTGCTTGTGTCTCAGTTTAATTTAGCCCAGGCGATTGACCGCCTCAAAGAGCTGGATATCTGGGTGTATGGGCTTGATGAAGACGAGCGTTCCCGCACACCCGCCCAGCTGAACCTGAAAGGGGGCGTCGCGATTGTGGTAGGCAACGAGGGGACTGGCCTGCGCAGTTTGGTGCGCAAGAAATGTGATGAAATCATGCGCATTCCGCAATATGGCAAGAT
>JAAZIH010000127.1 GCA_012800995.1 Chloroflexota bacterium | reverse complement strand
GCGAGAAAGAAATTGAGCGCGTCATTCAAATTTTGGCACGCCGCACCAAGAACAATCCTGCTCTCATTGGCGAGCCTGGTGTAGGCAAAACGGCAATCGTTGAAGGCCTTGCCCAGCGCATTCTCACGGGCGATGTGCCCGCTTTGCTGCTCGATAAACGTGTATTGCAGCTGGATGTCGGCTCATTAGTAGCGGGAACAATGTACCGGGGTCAGTTTGAAGAACGCCTCAAACGTGTGATTGATGAGCTGAAAACCAGTGGCGCGATTGTTTTTATTGACGAATTACACATGCTGGTTGGCGCGGGGTCAGCAGGTTCGCAGGTGGATGCTGCCAACATCCTCAAGCCTGCTCTCTCGCGTGGCGAACTGCAGGTCATCGGCGCGACGACTTTAAACGAATACCGCAAGAGTATCGAATCAGATGCGGCTTTAGAGCGTCGCTTCCAGCCGATTGTGGTTGAGCAGCCTACCGTGGATGAAACCATTAGAATTCTCTACGGTTTGCGCGAGAAATATGAAGAGCACCACCGTCTGCACATCAGCGATGAAGCCATCGAAACCGCCGCGAAGCTGAGTTCGCGCTATGTCAGTGAGCGTTTCTTGCCCGATAAAGCGATTGACCTTGTTGACGAAGCGGCATCGCGCGTGCGCATGTACAAAAGCGACACCGCTGTTAACAGCAAGGAACTGATGACTAAACTGCGCAAAGTTCGTGCCGAACTCAAGGAAGCCCAGGCGGTTGAAGACAACGATAACATTCAGGCACTGCTAAAACGGCAGGAAGAGCTTGAAAGCAGTCTACAGAGTTTGCAAACGGGTTGGGATCGCGCCAATGCGCCCACGGTTAGCGGTGAGGACGTTGCGGAAGTTATCTCCATGTGGACGGGCATCCCCCTCACACAACTTGCCCAGGAAGAAAGCGAACGTCTTTTGAATATGGAAGAGGCTTTGTCCGAGTCGATTATCGGGCAGGAAGAAGCCATCAGCGCCATTGCTAAAGCTGTACGCCGCGCGCGGGCAGGGCTCAAAAACCCACGCCGACCGGTTGGCTCTTTTATGTTCCTTGGTCCAACTGGTGTTGGCAAGACTGAACTCACCAAAGCGCTGGCGCGCTTGCTCTTTGGCAACGAAGAAGCGCTCATTCAAATTGATATGAGCGAATTCATGGAACGTCACAGCATGAGCCGCCTGGTTGGCGCGCCCCCTGGTTATGTGGGCTATGATGAGGCAGGCCAGTTGACCGAAGCCATCCGTCGCCGACCATATTCGATTGTCGTTTTTGACGAGGTCGAAAAAGCCCATCCGGAAGCCTTGAATATGCTCCTGCAAATTATGGAAGAAGGTCACCTCACCGATGCCAAAGGACTGAAAGTGGACTTCAAGAATGCCATCATTATTATGACCACTAACGTTGGCGCGGAGGTGATTAAGCAACAAACAAGCTTTGGCTTTGCCCTGGCAAAGGATGAGGAACTTGAAGAACGTCTGGCATATGATGAGATGCAGAAAAAACTGATGGACGCCCTCAAGCGCAAATTCCGCCCGGAATTCATCAACCGCATGGATACAGTCATCGTTTTCCGTGCGCTCAACCGCGCGGATATTCGCAAGATCGTTGAACTTGAACTTGAGAAGGTGCAAGAGATGTTGATTGAACAAGACCTGAGCATCTCCGCCACAGATGAAGCCTTTGACTTCATGGCTGAAGAAGGCTACGACCCCGAAATGGGCGCGCGACCAGTGCGTCGGGTGGTGCAACAAATGATTGAAGAGCCCCTCTCAGATGCGCTGCTGATGGGTCAGTTTGAGAATGGTGATCACATTATCGCCGAGCTTGTGGAAGAGGATGGCAAAAAACGCATCGCCCTGCGCAAAGAAGAGCGCATCGGCATATTGAGCGAAGAGCAAGATCCTGAAGCGGAACTTGAGCTTGTAGGAAGCTAAACATGGCTAAAAGCTACACGCGCTACGTTTGTCAGGAATGTGGAAAGACTGCTTCACGCATGTTTGGACGTTGCCCAAGCTGTGAGAGCTGGGATAGCATGATTGAAGAGCTGGTAGAGGCAGAGCCGGCTGCCAGCTCGAAAACGTATCAGCGAGGTTTGGTGGGTAACTCTAAAGTGCGCCCGTTGGCTGAAATCCAGGGCGCGCAAGAAGACCGTGTGCCCTTGAAAATGGAAGAGTTTGCCCGTGTTTTGGGTGGCGGCATTGTGCCTGGTTCGGTCGTGTTAATCGGTGGTGACCCGGGCATTGGCAAAAGCACGCTCATTTTGCAGATGGCAATGGAACTTGCTCAAAAGAATGTCGTTTTATATGTGTCTGGCGAGGAATCAGAACGTCAGATTAAAATGCGCGCTGACCGCATTGCCAAGAAAAACGATGAGAACCTGCCCCAATTACCCAAAAATCTGCTTCTGGTAACGGAAACCAACCTTGGTACGGTCATGCAACATATCGCCGAGCAAAAACCGGCGATGCTCATCATTGACTCGATTCAAACCATGACTTTGCCCAACATGGAGTCCGCCGCAGGCTCGATATCCCAGGTGCGCGAAAGCGCCAGCCAACTGCGCGAAATTGCCAAAACCACCGGGCTGACCGTTTTTATCATCGGGCATGTAACCAAAGAAGGCGCGATTGCCGGTCCGCGCGTGCTTGAGCATATTGTGGACACGGTCTTGTACTTGGAAGGTGAGCATTTTCAAAGCTATCGTCTTTTGCGATCGGTAAAAAACCGCTATGGTGC
>JAAZIH010000126.1 GCA_012800995.1 Chloroflexota bacterium | reverse complement strand
TTGGCTTTGGCGTCGTTAGCAACGTCTTTACCAACAGCTTCGAGCACTTTGGCATCGGGAGTCTCAGCCATATTTTTGGCTTCAACCAAACCGAGGGAAGTGAGCTGGCGAATGACCTTAATGACTTCGATTTTCTTGGGGCCTGGGCCTTTGATAACGACGTCAAATTCAGTCTTTTCTTCAACTTCTTCTTCTGCGGCGGCAGCAACTGGTCCAGCAGCAACTGCGGCAACAGGCGCGGCGGCGGAAACGCCCCACTTTTCTTCCAACATTTTAACTAATTCAGCAGCTTCGAGAACAGAGAGTTTGCTCAGTTCTTCAACAAGTTTTTCCATATCAGCCATTTTTATTTCTCCTAATGTTTTTTAGCTTTTATTATTTCTTTATTCTTCCTCGTAAAAACGAGCTCTATTTTCTATAACACGTATAGTTATCTACACTTTATGCAGCCGCGCCTTGTTTTTCGGCATTGGCTTTGATAACCGCGGCAAGACCACGGGCAGGTTCAGCAAGTGTGCGAACCAGTTGACTGGCAGGAGCCAACAAAGTGCCCAAAAGCGTCGCGCGCATGACAGGCAATGTGGGCAGATCAGCCAGGGCTTTGACCTGTTGAACAGTAAGGTTAGCTTTGTCAAGGTAACCACTGCGGATCTTAAAAGTCTCGCGTCCTTTTGTCAATTCTTGCAGGGCTTTTGCCACTGAGGGAGCATCTTCAAATGCGAAGACGACAACGTTGTTGCCTTCCCAGAAATTTTCATCGTAGGCGTAACCTTTTTCGTCCAGAACACGCTTGAAGAGTCGGTTTTTGACGACGTGCAAACTACCATCATTTTCGCGAAGTTTAGCGCGGGCATCGTTTACATCGGGCATGCGCATTTTGCTGTATTCCAACACAAATACGGCTTTGCTCTTGTCGATCCATTCGCCATACTGGGCGACAATTTGTTGTTTTTCTTGTTTCGTAAACGCCAATCTAACGTTCCTCCTTCCATCAAAAATAAAAAATCTCTTTCCGTTTTAGTCCCACGTAAAGAGATTCAAGAATTTTATTCCAGAATGGTTTCATTCGAACCTCCACCTCGGCGGGAAATTAAGCCGTTAACGGCACCAGCTTTCTTTAGCAGAGCTAATATTCAATTGTTCAGTCGGGTAGTATACCACAGTTCGCGCGGAATACTACCCCACATTTTCAATCATTCTTACAGTTGCGAAGGTTTCATTGAGGTCGCAGCCGCAACATCAACCTTCACGCCAGGTCCCATCGTTGAAGCGATAGCAACACGGCGAATAAATGCGCCTTTCGCGCCAGAAGGTCGCGCGCGCACAACAGCGCCCATTAAGGCAGCCATGTTATCGTACAGTTTGTCAGTACTAAAAGACACCTTGCCAATGGGCACATGAATGTTAGCGGATTTATCCAAACGGAATTCCACTCGACCAGCCTTCGCAAGGCGAATGGCTTCGGAAATATCATTAGGTTGCACAACAGTACCGGCTTTGGGGTTGGGCATCAAGTTACGGGGACCCAAAATACGACCCAAACGACCTACTTTGCCCATCATATCCATGGTACCCACTGCGACATCAAAATCGGTGTAGCCACCCTGAATGCGGGCAAGGTCTTCATCAGTCTCTGCCACGAATTCCGCACCAGCTTCGCGGGCGGCGGCTGCAGCTTCGCCCTGGGCGAAGACCAAAACGCGCACGTCCTTACCCAAGCCATGGGGTAAAACGACGGTATCACGAATTTGCTGGTCAGCCTGGCGGGGATCCAAACCAGTTCGAATGTGAACTTCAACAGTTTCGTCGAATTTGGCGAAAGCCATTTCTTGGACGAGCGTGAGCCCTTCGTTGGGCTCATAGACTTTTTCAGCCTCTATTTTTTTGATTGCGTTTGCAAAATTTTTGCCTTTTTTAGACATGAATACTCCTTTGTGGTCCGATCGGGCTTTTAGCCCTCCCACACTGACTAATTAAACCTACTTGTCAACTACCGTAATACCCATGTTGCGGGCAGTACCTTCAAGCTGTTTGATCGCGGCATCAATATCGTTCGCGTTCATATCTTTAAACTTGATGTCAGCGATTTCTTTGAGTTGCGCGCGGGTGACCTTGCCAACCTTGTCACTTTGCGGGGTCGCGGAACCTTTATCAATACCAGCGGCTTTCTTTAAAAGCACGGCAGCTGGTGGCGATTTCAGCTCGAAGCGGAAAGAGCCATCAGCGAAGATGGTGATATCGGCAGGGATGATTTCACCCATGCGGTTGGATGTACGGGCGTTGTAGTCTTTACAGAACGCCATAATGTTCACGCCATGGGGCGCGAGCGCCGGACCGATTGGGGGCGCGGGGTTGGCCTTGCCGGCCTGGATTTGTAGTCTAACTACTGCTTTTACTTTCTTTGCCACTTAATTAACTCCTTTGTGGTGCAAACGGGCTCTTCACCCTCCCACGTAATTCCGGAAGCTCCGGTTTATGCCTTTTCTACCTGCAAGAAATCAAGTTCCACAGGTGTTTCGCGCCCGAAGAAGTTCACCATAACGCGAATCTTCGAACGTTCCATATCAATTTCATCAACGGTGCCTCGAAAGTCATTGAAAGGACCATCGATAATGCGCACACGATCGCCCGCTTTATAAGTGACCTTATAAGTTGGGGCTTCGCTTTCCATTCGGCGCATAATTTGCGCCACTTCGTCATCGCGCAAAGGTGTGGGTTCATCGCCCATGCCCACAAAGCCGGTCACACCGGGGGTGTTGCGAACAACGAACCAGGATTCTTCTTCAAGAATCATCTCCACCAGCACATAGCCAGGGAAAACATGGCGCTCAACCGTGCGGCGTTTACCATCGCGCACTTCAATTTCTTCCTGCGTTGGGATGACGACATCAAAGATCTTATCTTTCATGCCCATGGTCTCAACGCGTTGCTCAAGGTTCTTGCGCACTTTGTTCTCATAGCCAGAATAGCAATGAATGACGTACCAATGACGTCCATCATCGCCTTTCGGTTTTGCCGGGCTTTGTTCGGGCTCGATTTGTCCGTTGGTTGCTTTTAATGTTTCATCAACCATTGGATCCTCGTTTTCTAAGGACATTTCTTACTCGCAGTCCTCAACTAACCAATCAACAAACCAACCAGCCGAGAAAAAGCAAAGTCCAACAAACCGAGAATTGCCGCCATGATGACGGTAACAATTAACACGATTCGAGTCAGTGCCAAGGCTTCTTTCCAGGTTGGCCAAGTAACTTTGCGCAATTCGCCAACTGTCTCGCGCCACCAGCGTCTGATTTTTTGAAAAATATTCGGCTTACCGTCTGTTCTTGCCATAGCTTTTCTCCTGTAGAGCTTAACGCCGTATTAACTACGGCGCTAAATCAATATCAACAGGTCAGGAAGGACTCGAACCCTCAGCCCCCGCTTTTGGAGAGCGGTGCTCTGCCAATTGAGCTACTGACCTAAAACGCTTTCTTTTCAGAAAGCTATTTCACCTCGCGGTGGAGTTTGTGAGCGCGACAGCGTGGGCAGAACTTGTTCAGTTCCAAACGCCCCGGGTCATTACGACGGTTTTTAACCGTGGTGTAATTCCGCTCGCGACACTCCGTACACGCCAGATGAATAACTGGTCGTATATCTTTACCTTTTTTTGCCATCTTATCTAACATGGCTGCCTCAGTGGAGGCAGCCATGTATCCTCCGTTTAAAGTTTCTTACTAAGCAATGATCTTGGTGATCTTGCCAGCGCCAACAGTGAGGCCACCTTCGCGGATAGCAAATTCTGAGCCTTCTTCGAGGGCGACTTTTTCCATCAGCTTGACACGTAATTTATCAACAGTATCGCCGGGCAGAACCATTTCCACGCCTTCGGGCAGGGTAACGTCGCCAGTGACGTCGGTGGTGTTGATAAAGAATTGAGGTCGATAGCCGCTAAAGAAAGCGCTGTGGCGTCCGCCTTCCTCTTTGGTGAGGATATAGGTGGAGGCTTCGAACTCAGTGTGAGGAGTGATAGAACCGGGTTTACAGAGAACCATACCGCGTTCAACCTGATCGCGATCGATACCGCGCAGCAAGATACCAGCATTATCACCAGCGTTACCGGTCTCAAGCAGTTTGTGGAACATTTCGATACCAGTAGCAACAGTGGACAGGGGCTTGTCCATCAGACCAACGATTTCAACGGGATCGTTCAGTTTCAATTGACCGCGCTCGATACGACCGGTCACAACAGTACCGCGACCCTTGATGCTGAAGACGTCTTCAATGGGCATCAAGAAAGGCTTGTCAAGCTCGCGAACAGGCTCAGGGAAGAATG
>JAAZIH010000125.1 GCA_012800995.1 Chloroflexota bacterium | reverse complement strand
TGATGCCGATGGTGGCAATGCCGTCTTCAACTTTGACCCATTCATCGGTCTTGAGGTATCTGAGTTCTTGTGGATATTTCATTGTGTCTCCTTTAATCAATGTTTGTTTTTATTTAGTAAAGTATATTAAAACAAGAGCACCTAATGTGCTCCTGTTATCAACCGACTTCAGAAGCTCATGGGGTCTTGGTACCTGAGAGTTTCACCCGTTCGGGCTTGCCCCTTCGGTGCTCACCTAAAGTGAGTCTCTTCCCGTTGAGCTGATAAGTTTATTTTAGCTATTTGGTGGCTAAAGTCAAGCATTTACGGTCTACGCACTCATCGTTGAATTGTCTATGAGATGATTCCACTGCCCAGCACACGATCGTCCTGGTAAAAAACCGCGAATTGTCCAGGCGTGATATCACGTAAAGGTGTGAAAGTATGGATTCTCGCTTGATTTTTCTCCCCCAAGCTGATTTCACATGGCACTGATGTGGCGCGATATCTAATTTTAACGTGAATATTTTGCAGGTTTAGGGCTACCTGGCCGGAGATCCAATTGATGGCATGAACGGAAAAAGTGTTTTGCCCGAGTTCCTCCAGTCCACCAACAACGAGTGTGTTATCGGATGGTCGTTTTTCGAGAACAAACAGGGCATGTTTGAAAGCGGGCAAGCCTTTGCGTTGGCCAATGGTGTAAGCGCTTAACCCATCGTGCTCTGCTAACAAGGTACCATCGCTGAGTTTAATAGGACCGGGGGATTCTGAGAAATCAAAATGTTCTTTCAGGTAATCACGGTAATTGGTGCCATGTAAAAAGCATAGGTCCTGGCTTTCTTCACTTTCGGGAATATTTAGTCCGTTTTTCTCAGCTATTGTGCGTACATCATGCTTGTTGAGTGTGCCAAGGGGTAAAAGCGTACGTGTTAATTCCCTTTGACTTAGGCAACTGAGCATGTAGCTTTGGTCTTTGTTGGGGTCAAGCCCTTTGTGTAGTTCAAATAGACCTGCTTCGTTTTGCATCACGCGCGCGTAGTGGCCAGTAGCAACATATCTCGCGCCGATGGTATCAGCCTGATTCAGAAGGTAATGCCATTTGATAACGCGGTTACATTCCATACATGGGCTTGGCGTTTGGCAGGTATAGTAGCTCTGCGCGAAAGGGAGGATGACTTTTTGCTGGAAGTCAGCCTGGATATCAAGAATGGTCAGGGGAATGGCAAGTTGTCTGGCGAGTGTCTCAGCCTTGTCGATACCTTGTTCATATGCGGGGCAGGTGATGAGATAAAGTCCATGTACCTTATAGCCACTTTGTTTTAACAAAACAGCAGCCACGGCACTGTCTACACCACCGCTTAAGCCAAGGACAACTTTATTATTCATGCGCTAATGATACCAAAAGCTGACACATAATAGGCTTATCTAAGATTTGAATGATGGTGTGAAAGCGTGAAATTACTTAAGGAACTTGCCAGCCTCTTCGACATATTCTAAGGATTGGTGGCGGAAGTAAGTGTTATAAAGTTCAGCATAGGTGCCACCCATCTTGAGTAAAGCGTTGTGAGTGCCTTCTTCGATTATGCCACCATGGTCAAGCACGATGATACGGTCGGCAGATTTAACCGTGGACAGCCGATGTGCGATGAGCACGCTGGTTGATTGACTCAAAATGAGGTTGAGCGCGTGTTGAATTTGCGTCTCGGTAAAGGGGTCGATGCTGGCTGTGGCTTCATCCAGGATAAAAATAGCTGGTTTGCGAGCAAGAACGCGCATCAAAGCGACGAGTTGGCGTTGGCCCATGGAGATTTTCGCGCCACGTTCACCAACGTTCGTGTCAAGCCCGTTGGTGAGCGTTTCAAGCCATTCGCCACCACCGATTTCCTGTGCCAGGGCGAGAATTTCTTCTCGGGTGATATCCGGTTGGGCGAAGCGAATGTTTTCTTCCACGGTGCCTTCAAACAGGAAGGGCACCTGGGTAACCACTCCCATTTGCTGGCGGAGACTGTCGATCTCAAACTCGCGGATATCTGTGCCATCAATCAAGATTTTGCCTTCCTGGAATTCATAAAATCGAGAAATAAGGCGCGCGATGGACGATTTTCCCGCACCAGTATGCCCGACAATAGCAAGGTTCTCGCCTGGTTTGATGTGGAGATTGAAGTTGTTTAAAACTTCAGCGCCAACCCCATAGCTAAAATGGACTTTCTCAAAGACAATGTTGCCATGCAGGACATGGGCAGGGAGGTTATTCGTTTGCACAACGGTATGCTCGGCATCGATGAGCGCGAAAATGCGTTCCGCTGCTGCAAAACCGGTTTGTACCTGTGCCCAGTAGGACGTCATGCTTAGGATGGGCATGAGGAAGCGTTCGCTTGAAAGCAAGACCAAATACCAGGCACCTGCGGTGATGAGCCCTTGGCTAACAGTTAGCGCTCCAAAATAGACCAAAAGCGCGATGCTAATGCCACTAAGTGTGCGCATGGTGGGGAAAACAATCGACAAAACAAAACCGCGCTTGACATTGACATCGTATGAGGTTTTGTTGGATTTTTCAAAATCAGCATAGATGCTTTCTTCTTGACGGAAGTTTTTGGCAACAGAAATGCCACTAATCGTTTCTTTCACGGTAGCATTGACGTTTGCCATCGCGCGCATACCGCGTGTGGTTACGCGTCGCGCGACCTTACGGTATGCTGCAACAATTCCTATCACAATCGGAACAAAGATGAAGAGCATCAGTGCCAGACGCCATTCGGTGCGCAATAAGATAATCGCCACAATGATGGATTGCATCACAGAGCTTAAAACGTTCATGGTCAAGCGCATGAGGGTTATGAAGTCTTCTGTGTCACCGGTGATGCGCGAGACGATGCGACCAGAGCTGAGCTTGTCGTGAAAAGCGAGATCTTGTTCCATGGAAGCTGCAAAAGCATCAGTAGCTAAAGAACGGTAAACATCAGCATTGACACGTGCCATGAGACGTTGCTGGATATGAAAGAAGACGTAGCCTAAGACTTCAATTAAAATGACTGCACCTACCAGAATAGCAAGAATGCGGTCATCAGGTTGGGCAGCTGCGCCTTCATCGAGCACTTTCGAGACAAGTAAATAGGGGATAGAACCGGTGAAACCCTGTAAGATAACCACAATCGCGACAAAAAAGAGCTTCATTTTGTGTGGTTTTAAATAGTTTAAGATGCGTTGAATGAGCGTTTTGTTGGTATATTGGCGGTCATAAGCTTCCGCTGAAAGTCCGTGATAAAAACCCATTAGCTTTGCTTATCCTCGGAGAAAATTCTACGGTAGGCACGTGAGCGTTCCATAAGCTCATGGTGGGTGCCAATTTCTGAAATTCTGCCTTGTCGAAGGACGATAATCAGGTCTGCCCAGCGGATTTGAGAAAGACGGTGGGTAACGATGAAAGTCGTGCGACCTTCAGAGGCGATTTTAATCGCCTTTTGGATTTCATCTTCAGTTTGGCTGTCAATGGCACTGGTGGAATCGTCAAGAATCAAAATGCGTGGGTCGGTGAGGAACGCGCGTGCCAGGGCAATGCGTTGGCGTTGACCACCGGAAAGTGTCGCGCCACGTTCGCCAATGATGGTATCGTATCCATCGGGTAGTTCCGCGATAAAATTCGCCGCTTGAGCTTTATGGGCGGCTTCTTTAATTTCTTCCTGTGTGGCACCAGGCTTGCCAAAGGCGATATTTTCAGCGATACTTTTTGAAAAGAGGAAGATGTCCTGTTCAATGATAGATATTTGACCCCGCAGCGTGTCAAGACGCCAGTCTTTGAGATTCACGTCATCAATGAATATTTGTCCTTCTTGAGGGTCGTAAGTGCGGTTGATGAGACGAATAAGACTGGTTTTATCCGAGCCGGTTTGACCTACCACGGCAATCGTTTGACCAGCCTTGGCTTCAAAAGTGATTTCTTTGAGATTGGTTACCTTACCATCGTATGAGAAATTCACATCTTTGAATGAAACATCACCTTTGATAGTTTGCGCATAACCGTCTTCGTTTTGGTCAAGGTTGTTTTCGGTGTTCATGATGGCTAAGAGACGTCGCGCGCTGGCGAGGCCTAAGGATATGCGCGAATATGCCATAACAGATGTGTTGGTAGGGAAGCCCAGCATACTTAGCGCGCTGAAATAGGTAATGACGTTGCCAAGTGTTATTTCGCCTATGCGTGCCAGGTAAAGCGCATGCAAAAGCCCAAATCCCATCGCCAACGCCAGCAAGAGCATGGGTATAAAACGTGCTTCAATATCACCTTGTTTTACGGTAGCATCGCGGTAAGTTGATATGTTTTTGCGGAAGCGTTCGATTTCGGCTTGTTCCTGGGCGGCAGCCTTGACGGTTTCGATGCCATCCATGTCTTCTGCGATGCGGCTGTTCATCACGCCAAAACTGCTGCGAACTTTACTGGTGACAGGTTGCAAGACACGCAGATAATAGATGACCGCAAGAAAATAGGCGATGATGAAGGCGATTGGCGTTAATAATAAAGCTGGATGTATTCGCCCACCGATAATTAGTGGGATAAAGAGGAAATTCATTGATCCAAAGACCATGTTGATGCCGGGGCTAA
This sequence comes from Chloroflexota bacterium, assembly GCA_012800995.1. GTDB lineage: Bacteria > Chloroflexota > Anaerolineae > Anaerolineales > Anaerolineaceae > Mesolinea. The sequence continues at coordinate 11,120 of JAAZIH010000125.1, read as the reverse complement.
AGATGTAATTGACTTCGCGAATGTCGTTACTGGCGCGTGCCATCAAGTCGCCAACCGATTGCAAAGCGTGGAAGGTCATCGATTTGCCAAGCAGGCTGGTGTAGAACTCGTCACGGGTATCGCGCTCAATGCGCTGAGCGGTGACTTCAAAGCCAAAGTTGCGTTGGAACTGCAAAAAGCCTCGTGTGATTTGAGAAATGGCAACAATTGCGGCACCTTGCAGGAAGATTTGTTTGCCGCCTTCGCCACTGGTGAGCGCTTCAAAGACTCTGCCAAATTGCACGGCGGGAACACCAGCTAAGGCGGCGTTGCCTATCGCGCCAATGGCTGCCACCAGGAATATGAACCAATGATGCCTGACATGTGAAAGCACCCAGAGCACAGGACTGCTGCGGTTGGTTTTGTATTTAAAAGGGATGTTAAACTCGCTTGTCTGGTCCATTTTTTCCTTAAGTAGTTAGATAATTGTATCTTAAGGGCTTACTGGATTGTTGGAAAATGACATATAAAGGTGTATTGTGAAAAAAGAAGCTTGCTTCTGATGGGCAAGCTGATTTGAAATTAGAGTTTAATATTTATGATAAGTGATCGATATATTAGAAATGAGCAAAACTGAAGCTGCCATTTGACTATCTTTCAAGCTTTATTTTGCGAGGGTAGGTTAGCAAGGTCTGTCATTGGGACAGATGTTGAATGTGAGCGACTTGATGTTGCTCACATTCAGATATAAGCAATAAGTGTGAGGAGGAGTGATTGCTAAGATTGTGTAATAAGACTATGACCTTCTAAGACTGTTTCATAAACGCTCTTATTAGAGCGAGGATTGAACCGATGGATAATGAAAAGTAGCCAAATGCAGGATTTGTCTTGAGGATTTCACTGAGTTTGAATGAGGAAATGCCAAAGTAAGCTCCCATATCACCCAGATCGATTTTCAATGACTTTAAAAAGATCAAGCCAGCAATGAGCAGAATTAACAACAAGCTGCTACCGAAGCTGACTAATGTAGTTGAAAAATGAGAGTTGGGACTTATAAGTTTAATGCCGACAAAGATGGCTGATAAAAAAGCGAGGAGAGATAATGCGGTACCGATGAGCTGTAGCGTGGAGATTGACTTTTTTAAGACTTGATTTGATGGGTCCAAATTTTCAGTTCTGGTATTTTTTATTACACTGTAATATTGATTGAGTTCATTGTTGAGATACTCTTGCATGGTACTGCCAATTGCATCAGCCGCGTTTATTTTGGGAGGTTTGCCAGTCATCATTGAAATTGGACTGTAAGTCACGCTGATGTTTTTAAATTCGGACAATCCCAAGAAACCAAAACTATCCATGACCATGCCCAACAAACCTTCTGAGTTTATTCTAAAACTTAATACAGGCGTGAAGATGCCAATAAATAAGGATATTATGGCAATAATACTGATGACGAGCGGAAGTGGATTGGATTGCTTTTTGGGGTAATGATAGCTTTGTCCTTGGAGTGGAACCTGTTGGGGTGGGTGATAGGGCGAAAGAATCGGTCTGTCAGGCATTCCTTGACCTGTCTGGAAGGATTGTGCACCAGAATCAGGGATGGGGTTATTTTGTGGTGGAATCTGCGTGTAACTTGGTTGTATTGTGGCTTGGACAAGCGGTGATGTTTGTGGAGTCTGCTTTGACGTTTGAATGGTTTGAGGGGGCAATGTTTCTGGTTGGGGCTGTTCGTTTTGAAATACAAGGGTCTTGCCACAATACTGGCAAAACTTGTAATTGTCATTATTGTAAGAATTGCAGTAGCTGCATATCATATGTCACCTTCTTCCTCTAAACCCTTTCTATGATTTGGTGAACATAAAATGGTTTTGCCAATTGTACTATGAAAAGAAAGAAAAAACTGAAAATCACTGAAGTAAAAAAGATTAATTAGCTTGTCTTTTTTACTTGTGGCTCTATGTAAAATTATCTTAATCATTTTTCTGATTTTCCTTGACGGTTGTTGGTTACTATCCTATAATCTTCTCTTGGATTAATACTATTAATCAGATGAATGCTGATGGATAAAGAAAAAACATCCTTACTCACTTATCTGGCAGAAGCCTCTAAGAACGAGCAAGATATTCCCAGTATCGCGGAATTAAGTCAGATTTTGGGCGTCAGTATTGCCAGTGTGCGGGAACAATTGGAAGTTGCCCGCCAGTTAGGTTTTGTTGATGTTAAGCCGCGAAAAGGAATTCAAAGAAGACCATTCTCGCTTGTGCCATTAATTAGCTTAGGCATGAACTATGGCATTTATTCAGAAGCGCATTTATTGAGCGATTATATTGAGTTGAGAAAACATCTTGAACTAAGTTACTGGAATGACGCTTTTGATATTCTCAAAGATGATCAGATGGACTATATGCAATTTCTGATTGATATCGCATTCCGAAAATTACAACGAAAACCAGCTATAATACCTACTGAAGAACAAAGTGAATTCCACCTGACTCTGTTCCGTCCTCTTGGAAACAAAGTGCTTATTAGCATTTTGGAAGCAGCCTGGGCATTAGAAGAGAATAACGGTGGAAAAATTTTGGCTGATCTTGATGATATGCTCTCCAGTTGGAGAACTCGGCAGATTATTGTGGATGCGCTGCGAGAAAAAGATAAAACTAAAGGAAAAAATGCTCTCGAAAGCTTGTTGGCATTAGCAAACAAGCCAAAGGAAGCTGATATTACAAGAAGATTCGAATGAAGGAGATAACCAGGAATGGCAGTAACTGAACTTCAATCCAAGTCGAACCTGGCGCCGGTCATCAATGACTTTTGTATGACCGTTTGTACCGTCAATGGTTCGGGCAGCGCAACGGCAAATAACATTATTTACCGCGCGTTGTTCCAAATGGGAATACCTGTCTCAGGAAAGAATATCTTCCCATCCAATATTATGGGCATGGCGACATGGTTCGTCATTCGTGTGAACGACGAAGGCTTTACCGGTCGTGTTCCACATGATGACATTGTCGTAGCGATGAACCCAAGCACCTTGCTTTATGAAACATCGTTTTTGCCCGAAGGTGGTGTTATATTCTATGCAGACCACATCATGATTCCCGAAGGTCACCGTGAGGACCTTATTTATTATCCAATGCCTATCAAGGAATTGATAAAAACGGTTGATGTACCCCGAAACCTCGTGGCTTACATGGAGAATATGCTCTATGTAGGCATTGTCTCGCAGGTTTTAGGAATCGAATTATCTGAATTGCGATGTGCGGTGGAGCATCAGTTTGCTAAGCGCGTCGCGATTGCAGAATCTAATTTCGATATCATCAAGATTGGATATGAATGGGCACAGGCGAATATTGAGAAACGCGACCGCTTTGTTGTAGAACGACGACCAGATAAGGGAAATCTAATCATGACTGATGGTAATACTGCAGCTGGGATTGGTTCCCTTTTCGGCGGCTTGCAGTTTTGTTCATGGTATCCCATCACACCTGCCACAAGTATGATTGAAGCGGCTATCGCTAAAGTTGATGAACTTCGCAAAGATCCAGTAACTGGGAAGACCACTTGTGTAATCCTGCAAGTTGAAGATGAATTAGCTGCCGCGGGTGCCGCCTTGGGCGCGGGATGGGCAGGTTTGCGGTCAATGACTTCTACATCAGGTCCCGGTATTTGTTTGATGGCTGAAAATATCGGTCTGGCTTATTTTACTGAAACGCCTATGGTTATTTGGAACGTGCAGCGTGTTGGACCCAGCACAGGTTTACCCACACGAACCGCGCAAGGAGACCTGGCATTCATGTATAACATCGGGCATGGTGACGTGAACCATATCATCCTAATTCCAGGCACTGTGAACGAATGTTTTGAATTTGCCTGGAAATCGCTTGACCTTGCTGAACGTTACCAAACACCGATTTTTGTGCTCAGTGATCTTGATTTGGGCATGAACACCTGGGTGACTGAAAAATTCGAATATCCTAACACCCCCATTGATCGTGGAAAGTTGATTTGGGAAGAGGAACTTGAGAAGATTGAAGATTGGGGTCGTTACAAGGATATTGACGGTGACGGTATCCCATATCGCACCGTAATGGGTAATCAGAGCCCAAAATCAGCCTACTTTACCCGCGGTACTGGTCATGATGTTTATGGCAACTACAATGAGGATCCTAAAAACTGGTTTGATATGCTCCATCGCATTGAGAAAAAGTTGAATGGCGCGATTGATAAACTCCCTAAACCTATTACCATCATGGGTAATAATGCAAAAATTGGCATTATTGGAATGGGTTCCACAGACGATGCCATCAAGGAAGCTCAGGCTATCCTGGCAAAGGAAGGTATTGAAACCGATTACATGCGCATTCGTGCACTGCCAAGCTCAAGTGAGGTACATGACTTCATCAATAATCACGAACGCAACTATGTTTTGGAACTGAACCGCGATGGCCAACTTAAAGAAATATTGATGTTGGAACATTCAGAACTTTCAGAAAAACTCATCTCGCTGACAGATATTGGTGGCTTACCGATGACTGCCGTTTGGGCTGTTGAAAATATTTTAGCTGCGGAGGAAGATTATGCCTAGCACTGTTGAAAAGAAAGTTGAACGCAACCTTATTGGCTTATCACCAAGCGATTATGCTGGTAAGAAATCGACACTTTGTCCTGGTTGTGGACATAACGCGATTTCAAATGTTATTCAAGCTGCTGTATATGAGCTTGGTTTGGCGCCAGAGCAAGTTGTGAAAATTAGTGGTATTGGTTGCTCGAGCAAGAGCCCGAACTACTTTTTGAATCGCTCCTTTGGTTTCAATGGTTTGCATGGTCGTATGCCTACCTTGGTTACTGGTGCTTGTTTCGCTGACTATAAAATTGAAATTCTGGGCATTTCTGGTGATGGTGACTCTGCCAGTATCGGTTTGAGCCACTTTAAACACATTATTCGCCGCAATGTTCCCATGTTGTATATCATTGAGAATAACGGTGTATACGGCCTTACCAAGGGACAGTTCTCAGCGACTTCTGACCAGGGTCTGGTGCTGAAGCATCAAGGCGAAAACCTTTTGCCTCCATTGGATTTGTGTATGGAAGCCCTGATTAGCGGCGCAGCGTTTGTGGCACGCGCTTTCTCTGGTGACGTGAAGCAGATGAAAGAAATATTCAAAGCTGCTATTTCGCAGGAAGGTACGGCTGTTGTGGACGTGATTAGCCCTTGTGTGACTTTTAATAACCGCGCTGAGGCGATGCAGTCTTATACCTGGGGTCGCGCCAATCAAACACCACTGCAAGAGATTAAACACTTTAACACGAAAGAAGAGATCAAAGAAGGGGCCGAGGAATTTGAACCAGGTACTTATAAGGAAGTTGAATTGCAAGATGGTTCCTATTTGCTCCTGCGCAAACTTGATAAGGACCATGACCCTTCAGATAAAGCCGCCGCTTTGGATATTCTTACTGAATCGTATAAGAAAAAATACTTCGCTACTGGTTTGATTTATTTCTCAGAAGTTCCACCAACTATTCAGGAACGCTACGACTTACCTGATGAACCCCTAAACCGTATTGGTATTGAGCGATTGCGCCCAACGCCTGCAATGCTCGAGAGCATTAACCAGGAATTTGGGATTTAGACAAATCCTTATTTAGTCAGAAGGGCTGGATTTTTTCCAGCCCTTTTCTTTATCATTTTCCTTAAGCATTCTTGAGACTTTTAATCGTGTGTATTAATGCGAGATTAGGCGAGGCATGTGCGCCCACTGGAAAACTGCCCACCATTATGACTTGTTCACCACCTGTTTTCGGCTCTATTGATACTAATTCATTTTCAATTTGTTCAAGCATTTCTTCAAGCGAATTGGAGCGTTTAACCAGGACAGGGGTAACTCCACGACAAATTCCAAGCCAATTGAAGGTGCTCATTCTGGGCGTAAACGCATAAATCGGCACAGTCGGTTTGGTTTTACTCACCCAACGGGCTGAATTGCCACTAAAGGTGAAAACGCAGATAGCAAAAACATCCTGATCATCTGCCATATTTCGGGCAGCAATGGATGTTGTTATCGCATCGTCAGCAAAGCTGATATCACGGATTGAAGTGCTTTGTCCCCATCTGTCGAGATGCTTTTCAGCTTCTACAATAATCTGGTTCATCATTTGAATGCTTTTTACTGGATATTGGCCAATGGCGGTTTCGCCACTAAGCATTAGCGCGTCTGTGCCATCATATATCGCGTTCGCGCAATCTGTGGCTTCGGCACGAGTTGGGCGGGAATGGCTAATCATCGATTCCAGCATCTGGGTGGCGGTGATTACAATTTTGCCCCGTTGATTAGCTTCGCGAATAATCTGTTTTTGAATGGCGGGCACTTGCCATGGTGGCAGTTCCACACCTAAATCGCCTCTGGCAACCATAACACCATCACAGTGTTCAAAGATTTCATTCAGGTTATCAACGGCTTCAGGACGTTCAAGTTTGGCAATGACAGGTGGAATACGACGGAAATCGCAAAGCTTTTTTAGCGTTTCATGAACTGAGATAAGATCCGCAGCTGATTTCACAAAAGAAACAGCGATTAAATCCACACCAAGTTTTAGACTGAATTCAAGGTCAGACAGGTCTTTTTCGGTGAGGATTGGGATGGAAAGGCGTGAACCTGGCAAATTGACACCTTTATGGGAACGCAAAATGCCACCTATGATGACTTTGGCATAAATGTTTTCTCCGTCCAGATGGGTTACTTCAATTTCAAGGTTGCCGTCATCCATCAGAATGCGGTTGCCAGGCACGACCGCTTCATGGAGCATGGGGACATCAAAGGGGATAAATGTCACCCCTTCAGATATTGATTTGGGGTTATAACTGGAGCTTAGGGCAAGTGTCTGTCCTTCAACAATCTCTAACTCGTTATTTTCAAGCTTGCCAATACGTAGTTTTGGTCCTTGCAAATCAGCCAGGATGGAGACAGGCTTATTGAGTTCACTTGACAATTTGCGGATTAGAGCGATGTTTTCTTCGTGTTGTTCCTGGGTGCCATGCGAAAAATTGAGGCGAGCAACATCTAAACCTGCCTGTATCATCTGTCTGAGTGTGGTTTCGTTTGAGCTGGCTGGCCCTAAAGTTGCCACTATTTTAGCGAAACGATCCATATTCACCTCCATATACTAAAAGCGACCCGGTATGAGTAATAAGTAACACCGGGTCGCATCATTTAAATAAATCTTAGTCCTTCATCAGGGTGTAAAGGATAGCTTTTTGAGCGTGTAAGCGGTTGTGGGCTTGTGGGAACATCCAGCTTTGTGGCCCATCGCAAACTTCATCTGTGATTTCAATGCCGCGGTAAGCTGGTAGACAGTGCAATACTATCGCATCAGGCTGGGCTTCTGAGACCAATTTTTCGTTGACCTGATAGGGTGGGAAGACGGCTTTGCGTTTTGCAGCTTCTTCTTCCTGTCCCATGCTAACCCAGGTATCGGTGTAGATAACGGTGGCTTCTTTTACGGCTTCGTGTGGATCGCGGAAGAAGGATAATTTTGAACCGGTTTTCTCGGCAATGGCTTTGCTTTCATTAACAAAACGATCTTCCATATCGTAGCCTTCGGGGCTAGCGATGATAAAATTCGTGCCAAGGATTGCGGACATCTGCATCAGGGAGACAGAAACGTTGTTGCCGTCACCAATATAGGCAAGGTTCAAACCGTCGAAGCTACCGAATTTTTCTTTGATGGTCATGAAGTCAGCCAAAATTTGGGCAGGATGACTGGCATCGCTGAGACCATTGATAACAGGAACGGATGCCCATTCTGCAAGTCCAACGACGAGTTCATGACCGAAGACGCGTGCCATGATGCCTTCAACCATACCAGAGAGAACACGCGCGACATCAGCAACAGATTCGCGCTGACCCAAGCCAATTTCGTTTGGGGAGAGATAAAGCGCGTCGCCACCAAGATGACGCATGGCAACTTCAAAACTCACGCGGGTGCGCAGGGAAGGTTTTTGGAAGATCATGGCGAGGTTTTTGCCTTTGAGGACGGGTTGGTTGCCACCTGCAAAGTGCTCTTTTTTGAGTTCCGTGGCGAGGTCTAAAAAGCCTAATAACTCTTCCTTGCTGAAGTCAGTGATGTCAATAAAATCCTTTTTCATTGTTACTCCTTAGTAATGTGATTTGATAATTCCACAAAAAACACCGGAACATGGCTGGCTTATGCATCCGGTCGCTTTCGCATGGCAATTCTATCAGACTTTATGGCTTCCAGGGCGAGAATGAAGATGTACACTTGCTTGACCGCCCAAATAATAATTAGAAGACATAGAATGCCTGTGATGATACTTATCCAGGTGATTATTTCCCGTTGAATTTCGGGCAGATTTTGCTTGTAACTCTCAAGTTGAGTAATAAAGCTTTCAAGTGATGAGCCAGTGTCTTTCACATTCGTTTTTATATCATCAATGTTGGTATGAAAATCAACGAATTTGTCTTCAAAACTACTGATATTACTGGCGGAATTACTCAATCCTTCTTCTAATCCAGTAAGGCTATCAGGGATGCTGGCGAAAGTTTCAGATAATTCAAGTAAGCTCTCGTTGAGGGTTTTCTTGGGAGCATAATTGAAATTAATCATGGGCAAGCGCGAAAAGAATGTGAGAGCGTCATCAAGCAATTTAGAGCCTTGAGCCGCAGCTTTCAAAGAATTATGGCCATCTTGAGCAATCTTTGTTAAATCAGTACCTACAAATTTAGTCATGCTTTCAAGGATAGGCTCAATGCCATGTAAATAGTCATCTATAGTATGCAAGGATGCTTTAAGCGTGTCGAAACTATCCGTAATACTTTCAAGTCCATCATTGACGGTGGTTAGGGTTTGGTGTAATGAGGCAATACCATTATCAGCGGCATGAATGATTTTTCGGGTACCATTTGCCAATCTGACTGCCAGCAAAATGAGCAAAACAATCATGGCACAGCTCAGTAAGAGTGAAAAGCTGCTTTTTATCAAATCAATGCGCGTTTTGTTGCGTTTTAAAAATTGGGCGAATTTACTGAGCATAAATACTACCTGTAAGTGGGTTCTGAACTCTTTGAAGAATGTCGTCTTGCAAGGCGCTCATCATGGCGTAGTTTTCTGGAGTATCGTGGTCGTAACCACAGAGATGCAGAATACCGTGAACCATGATCATCTCCAGTTCAGCCTGTAAGGTCACATTGGACTGGGTTGCTTGCTTTTGTGCCATTTGTAAGGAAATGACAATGTCACCTAAATAGAATGCGCCAGTTTCTGGGTCATCAAAACCGATAGGGAAGGAGAGTACATCAGTGGCTTGGTCGATACCACGAAAACTGCGATTAAACGACCGTATGCCTTGATTGTTTGTAAGCCGCAAAGAAAAGGAACAATTATCTTCTTTAGTTGCCAATGAAATGCTTAATTCAGCGATATCGTTTAATCGCTGGCGATTAATTTTGCTCTCATAAGAGTCTGGCAGAATAATGTCAATCAAACTATCGGCCTCTTCCGATATTTATTTTCATAGTGTCCTGGTTCATGGAGTTTTCTTCTGTTTCGGATGGCGAAATTTCCGTCTGCTCTAAGGGGGATTGGCTGTTTTTAGTCTCATCATCGTTGTCTGATTTAGGTTCAACATCATCAGCATTTGCTTCAGAGCTAATAACTTTCTCTTTAGAACGTTTTTGATCAGGGTATTTTATGCGGGGATGATAAGAGCGCTTAATTGTTTCAAAGAAAGATTTTTTGATTGTTTTAATATCTTGTAAAGTCAAGTCTGTATCATCCAATTGCCCAGAATCAGTAACACTATGTATTACTGCTTCAATTACATCCATTATTTCCTGATCAGTGCGAGGATTGGTTGCACGCGCTCGTGCTTCGGTGCCATCCGCGAGCATCAACAGGGCGGTTTCTCGGGATTGTGGTGAAGGTCCAGGATAGCGGAATTTTTCTTTATCAACGAGGGATTCATCACCGTTTTCCATTTCGATAGCTTTACTGTATTGATAACGTGTGATGTTACTTCCATGATGTTCAAGGATAAAATCGATGATGCGACTGGGTAAACGATATTTTTTCGCGAGCGCAACGCCATCCGTGACATGGGCAATGATTGTCGCTGCGGTTTCATATGGGTCACTTTCATCGTGTGAGTTGATGTTGCCACGGATTTGGTTTTCAATAAAGAAGCTGGCATTGTTAGCTTTGCCAATATCATGGAACAGTGTGCCAGCCCGGACTAAAAGTCGATTTGCACCGATTGCGTCAGCTGCTTGTTCAGCGAGATTTGAGACCTGCAAACTGTGTTGGTAGGTTCCAGGAGCATTATTGAGTAAGATTTGCAAGAGGGGATGATCTGGTCTGGATATGTCCATGAGTTGTAAAGATGTCGGTAAATCGAGCGTAGAAGCGAAAATGTGTTGCAATAATAAAGCAAGGGTCGCTGTCGCCAGACCGTTAAATAGAGCAGCTGCCAAAAGCGTGCTAAAACCGAGCCAGTCAGTATAAGAGTCACCAAGGCGAAAAAGGATGACAATCGCAGCTGCGAAAGCACTGCTTGCAAAACCTGCGGCAAAGAAAGTGCCCAAACGCCGTGCGTTTCCTAACATTAGCATAGCTACTAAACCAGGAATAAGATAGAAGATCAACAGTTCTGATCCACGTCCAAAACCAAATACAGAAAGAAATGCCAACAATAAACTCAATAATGAGCCCAGTTCAAAATTGAAGATAATGCTTATTGTTAATCCAAATGCTGCGAGCGGGTACAAATATGGCCAGACTATATTTCCCATTACAAGAAATCGGGCAATGCCAAGGAAAAGCAAGAAGAAAATCGCGACGAGAATCATTGCCAGGGGTTGCATCATGGTTTCTGTCGCTCGGTAGCGGAAGAAAATCAACACTAATAGTGCTGAAATGAGAATAACAACACCATTTTTGATGAATGTATTGGTTTGGTCAGCTGGTGTTGTCAATCCAAAGACATTAAGGGCTTCCATATCTGCTTCAGCCAGAATTTCACCTCGTCGCACAATTGCTTCGCCAGCGATAATTTGGCGGGTGATGGGCTGAACACTTGCCATAGCATATTCACGTGCTTTTTGTGTTTCTTCAGCGGAATATGGGCTTGT
>JAAZIH010000124.1 GCA_012800995.1 Chloroflexota bacterium | reverse complement strand
CTCAGCGATATCCACAACTTTCAGGTTGGGATTGGTCGGTGTCTCGAAATAGACCATACGTGTTTCAGGTTTTAACGCTTCAATGACCATATCCAAATCAGTCGCGTCTACAAAAGTTGTATTGATGCCATAGCGAGGCAAAGCGTCTTGCATCAAGGTAAAGGTTGCGCCATAAAGAGCCAGGTCAGCAACGATGTGGTCACCCTGCTCCAAGAGACTTAACAGCACCGTACTCACCGCGCCCATTCCCGAGCTCAGTGCCAATCCTTCTTCAGCGCCTTCAAGGATGGCAACTTTCTTTGCCACCTGGTCAACGTTGGGATTGCCAATGCGTGAGTAAATATAGCCTTGTTCTTCACCTGCAAAGCGTGCTGCGCCCTGGGCGCAATCATCGAAAATAAAAGTGCTGGTTTGGAAGATAGGTGTAGCGAGGGGATTAATGCCCGGTACACGCACGTCAAATCCGTGAATTTGTCGGGTTGCAAAACCTTGTTTTTGCGTTTCTATTGTCATAAGTTCTCCTTTGGGTTACCTTTCACTAACTAACTTTTATTAACACTATTTTACTATGCAATCTGAAATAATTGGCAGAATCTCCATTAGTCCTTCCAGTCGCTCACTTCGAACAACATTTGAAGCATTACTTCCCGGTCTTCTCCAACTACGATAACCGGTTTCGACCAGTCATAAAATTTAGTCGTAATCAGCTCAACTGAGATGAGCTTGCCATCATAAAATACAAATCGGTCAATAAAGGCTTTATCAGTGTCAGAGTAGATATTCAACTGATCAAAAAAGAGATTGCCCAAACCATAATGAATAAACGCGCCATCATGGAACTCGTAAGCATGAGGTTGATGTCCTTGACTGCCACTTACGATTACGGCGCCCGCTTCCGCTACCAGGCGGAAATCCTCAATCAACTCCTGCTCAGCACCCCAATGGTAATATTCAAAATGCTGAAAAGTCACGATGGGCAAATAGTCATCACTCACAAGTTGATGGATAGCTTCTATCATGTAATCCATATCACAGGAATAGGCTCCAGGATTGGAATGGCTGACCGTAGCATAACCAGCCTCTTTGCCATTACAGCCGATGAAGGCAATTTTGTTACCATTTACTTCAAATTTCACCGGTGTTTTAGCTTCTTCAATATCGCGTCCCCCACCAAAGTATGGCAAATTGTTCTCTTTATAGATATCCAGTGTTTCATACATGGCTTCACTGCCAAAATCCGCGAAATGATCACCTGTCAAGTCCACAACATCTGTGCCAATATCAAGAAGCAGGTCGATATATCTGGGGGCTGAACAAAACTTAAGTGTGTCTTGGGTCCACTGAGGTTCTGGGCAATAGCTATAAAATGGAATTTCATTCGATATATGGGTGATATCAGCCTCACGCAAAATTTCTCTGACGTCTTCACCTGGATACAAAACACCTTTAATTTCCATTTCTTTTGCCGTTGCCCGTACCATTGCCGTGACACCTGTCATAATGACTGTAGCTAATTTATCCTCACCGCGGTTACTCACGGGCATACTCTCTGCCAGGACCTCATTTATCGTTGAGTACAGCTTAGGAAAATCGTCATCATTCGCATCGCCAACAATTTCCAGTCCAATCGAAACTTTTAGTGGATAGACAGAAAGGTCAAATGCTTTATGGATTGGCGACTGCCCATCTATCGCAATAACTTTGAAAAAAGGACTCAAAGATTCAAAGCCCACAATTGCCCAAGCACCCAGCGTTTCAAAATTATGCGCAATATCAGCCTCATTGGAAATGAGATTCACCTTCAACTTTGCCTCACCAAACAAAAGCTCCATGGCTTGCAGGGTGCCTTTGGTCATAGTTAGTGATTGTACGGGAAAACCCGATCCACCTTTCCAAAAAGCACTCAAGGTTTCAAAACTCACTTCCTCCGTTGTCGTTTTAAACGGCGCAACCAAAGCATAAACCCACTCACTATGCCCTCCACCCTGAAAATAATCCAGCTTGTAATCTGCTTCTGCTTCACTTTCCGTCAATGCTACCTCATTAAGTTCTGGCAAAGCTGATACATACTCACCGGGTAAATTGGAATTAATCCAAAGCATGGAGATTTGCTCCTCTGGCGTTGGGCTTGGTGTTTCTTGTACTTCAGAAAGTGGTGTGGCAGTTTCTTCAATTAATGTTGTTGCTTCGGGCTCATCTTTAGTACTTG
>JAAZIH010000021.1 GCA_012800995.1 Chloroflexota bacterium | reverse complement strand
TCAAAGTTGCGTCAGCTTGCACGGGCACAATTTTTAAATCGATGATTTTTTCTTTTAAGAGAATAATCTCAAACACACCGCCCAGACTTGAATAAATCATCAAGCGATTAGCATCGCGTTTAACGCGATCGCCAATCAGAACAGATATGCGAAGATCCTCGAAATCCGTTTCCGGAAGTGTCAGTCCAAAGCTGGAACAATCCAAACGCGAACTGGCTACATTGAGCAGTTCTTCCTCAAAGGCAACATTAAAACTATGATCAAACAAACTAAGTATCTGACCATTTGCCTTTGAGGAAGGAGTCTGGACTAACCCCGAACTGATTAGTCCAGACTTTAGCTCTTTAGTCATTAAGCTTCAATGCCCAATTTCTTAGCATAAGCGATAATTGCTTTTTCGAAACAAGCCAAAGGTGCTTCAGCAGTGCCAGCACCGACTTGTCCAAGACCAGCAATTCGATGAGCGATACCGGTGTTGATTAAGGGCACGATGCCTGTAGCAACAACCTTTCGGGCGTCAATACCACATGGCGCGCCTTTGAAGTTCCAGTTGGGAATGCTCCAGTTAGGATTATTGGATATGAAGATTTCATTCTGGCGATCGGTAATTGCAAGGGCGTCATCATAACCACCACCAGAACCGACAAAGCGTGTTACTGCTGGTGCAGCGACCGTGACAATTGCGCCAACGCCAACTGTTTCTGTGATGGCTGAGTCGCCGATGTCGGGGTTGCCATCTTCTTCCGAGTAACCCGTGAAATAAAGTCCTCTGGGCTTGTTGACAGGTGCGGTGAACCATTCGTCGCCCATTCCCGCGATGCGGATACCAAAGTCTTTACCGTTGCGGGTCATTGTGGTAACGACGGTACCTTCTTGAATCTTGCGCGCGTAGTCAACAATCGCTTTACCGATTGCCATCATGACATTCAAGAAGAATTGATCGGTATCAGCAAGGAACTTGATAACGCGTTGTTTTTCTTCGGTATCCATTTCCAGCATGGTGATAAGCGGAACCAGTTCTTTTAGGATGAGCAAGGAACCAGCAATATTGCGCTGATGGAATTCATCGCCCATGGTGATAGCTTTCGAAACAATTACGTTGAGGTTGATGCCTTCATCAGTTTGCTTGAGCGCTTTGGCGATGGTTGGGCCAAGACTGTCAGCCATCCAATGCAAGCGGTTAACGACTTCATCATTGAAGGCGCCAAATCGCAGAACCTTGCCAATGCCTTCGTTCATCGTACAGTAAGCAACTGTATCATCAAGTTTGTTGCGCACGACCAAAACCGCCATATTTCCAGAGGTGATACCACCCATCGGACCTACAGCGTGGACATGGTGGCAAGGCACAAATTGCACTTCGCCAGCCTCAAGCATACGTCGGGCGTCCGCTTCGTTGTCAGCCCAGCCTTCAAAGATCGCCGCGCCAACACAAGAGCCTTGCATGGGACCAGTCATTTCATGATATTGAATGGGTGGACCGGCATGCAATAAGGTTTTCGTATTCAAGATGGGAATGACCGATTTTGCGGGAACAACGTCTACAAGGAAAGGTTGTGATTCAATCATGCGATCCACGACCTTCTTGTTTGCTTCATCAATGCTTTCGATTTTTGCCAGCGCATTGAGAATGCGGATGAGCTTCTTGTTGCCACCAGCGATGGGTTTCCAGTTATATTGGATAGATTCTCCACCGAATTTTGCAATTGATTCGTTGAAGCTTTCCAAACCGATGTTGATAACACGGGGTTTGCTGGTCAGCAAGTCAATAACCGCATTGCTGGGTTTGTGGAGCTCAACCTTGGTTACGGGAACTTCCTTGACGGCTTTATCAATTTCTTTAAATTCAATTCCCTTGAACTTCAATGCCAGACGGACTGCTTTAGCGTTACTGTCTTCAACCAAAGCACCGGCTTCTTTAAGCTTGGCGATGGAGGCATCGTAGTTTTGGGGATCCTGGCGTGTGCCAGTAACGGTCGCGATGACGTGAAGGGGTCGATTTTCGCTCTTGGCTTTTTCGAGTACTTCTTTAATCGCGGGTGCCAAAGCGCCAGCCATGTCAGCATGAGAACCATATCCAAGAACGAGGTCCAAAAGGATGACACCGGTATCAGCTTCAGCACCGGCTTTCTTGATGGCTTCAATGCGGGTCGCGGGGTCAATCATGGGGTGTGGGCGACCCTGGGTGTACATATCGTCACCATAGTCAATTACCTGATAGCCTTGTGCCTTCAGGACATAACCTTCTTCGTGGATAATTTCGCCCAAACCTAAAGCTTCGGAGATGAGCATTGCTGCTTCGCTGCCGAGGGTGCCACCGGAGTAGAGCCCTTTAACGGTGGCGTTTTCGGGGAGGACGGTATCTACACAATTATCGAGCGCTTCGATGTAGTTGGCTTTTACTTCTTCGCCATTTGCCAGATCGACGGCTATACGAGCAGCTTCTTCAAGCGTGTGGGCTAAATAGACGTTTTGTTCGTGATGCTCAGGTCGTTCACCGATGAAAACCGCGACAACGGGTTTCGAAAGATTATGGAGCAAATTGACGATTTCATTGCGTACACTCGGAGCCGGTGGTTTCGAGATTAACACGATTACGTCGGTTGGAGTGTGGTTTTCAAGCGCGATTAAGGCGTCTTTGACGGTGATAGCGCCAATGGCTTCGCTTAAGTCGCGTCCGCCTGTACCGATAGCATGTACAACACCGCCACCAAGTCGGTCGATGATAGTGGAAACTTCCTGAATACCTGTTCCAGAAGCGCCAACAATGCCGATGTTTCCAGGCTTAACCACGTTGGTGAACGCCATTGGGATACCGGAGATGATGCCAGTTCCACAATCGGGACCCATCATCAGCAATCCGTTCTCGTGGGCGTAGGTTTTTAGGCGAAGTTCGTCTTCCTGGCTGACATTGTCGGTGAAAGAAAAGACATGCAAGCCGGTTTCAAGAGCTTTCATCATTTCATCTGCAGCGTATTCACCAGGGATGGAGAACAATGCCATATTAGCGTCGGGCAATTGATCAAGCGCGCTTTCTAAGCTGGTGGCATATGAGACGCCCTTCTTCTCGCGTTTGACACTTAAATCGGAAAGGAAATGGTCTACCGTCTCCAATGCGATTTCAACGACACTGTCGTCAACTGCATCGATGACGATGACCATATCCGCGGGGGATGCTTCATTAGCTTCCTCGGTTAGGAGTCCAGAGTTTCGGAAAATATCCTTATTGGCATCAGTGCCCATCATAACAGCACTTTTATTGACACCTTCCAAAGCGTTGACTTCATTAGTGAGCAACATTAGATTGATTGAATCTTGATAATTGTTTTTGCGGATGATCGTTTTTAGCATTTTTCTCCTTTACAAACTAATTTAAATTGTGTGAACGTAAAACGACTGCAAACAAGCACAAAAAGCGCCTGTTACGGCCTTTCAGGGAAGTATAACAAAGCAATTTTCGCCTGTCATTAGCAATTTTGGGGAAAATCTAAAGTATAATTTATCCATCACGGATAAAAGGATGACTTATGCAAGAATCAACGATGACACTAAGCGATTTACTCGCATGTAAAAGCTTAAGATACGCTCGCGTTATCATCCCTCCAAAGGATTTAGATGTTCAGGTTACGGGGATAAATATCATTGAAGCACCTGATATAGAGAAATGGGCAAAAAGAGGGATGGTCCTTTTAACCAGTTATTTTGCTTTGCAAGATCTTGACCACGCCGAGCTGAATGAATTTTTTCTGAAAATTCAATCCTTAGGGATTAGTTGCTTGATTGTTAAAATAAACCGCCTGATAAAGGAAATTCCCCAGGTTTTTATAGATTTGTGTGGGGCGCTTAATATTCCTCTGCTTGAAATTCCCGAGACAAAAAAGTATGAAGAAATCATGGTCGAGGTGCTCAGTTTCATCCTTTCACGGCGTGAGCAACGTCTCGCGCTTTATTATCGTCTGTCAGAAATTAGTGCCAGAATGGCGATTGACATGTTGAGCATGCAAGAGATCCTGACAGAATTCAAAAAGATGTTGCTTTTTGACCTGAGCCTTCAAAATTCTTCTGGTGAACTTAGCGCGACTACAAATCCCTCATTGGAAAAAATTGAATGCTTTGAAGAACTCCCAATGGAATACTGGGAATACATGACCCTTGAATATAAACGTTTCCGTTGTGGCTATCCTGAAAATCAAGACATGCCCGAGACAAGTTTCGTGCGCATTGAATTATCTCCGATAGCTGGAAATCGTAATACTTTAATTATTCATGAGGAGCCTGATCGACGTTTGGACATAAACGACGTCATTATCATTGAAAATCTTATTCGCAACGTAAAACTGGAGCTCTTGCGAGAGTATAGTGTGAAACAACAGAAACTACTGAATAAAAACGCCTTA
>JAAZIH010000123.1 GCA_012800995.1 Chloroflexota bacterium | reverse complement strand
CCACAAAGATCCTGATAAATCGGTCAACAGAGCAAAGATTAATCCAATCAACGCTGTATTAATCATGGCCATGTACGAAAAGTTGTCGTTGCCCAAATGCAATAGAGCAAACAACACAGACGGCAGGATGATACTGAGAAGTCTGCTTTTTTTAGCTATGAGGTCTTGTATCAAGCCACGAATTAAAAGTTCTTCTTTAAAACCCTGAAGGATAAAGCCTAAAAAGTACAGGATGATATTAAGAACAGCCATTTTGCCTAAGCCCTGATAGCTTAATCCACCAAATACCACTGCTAAAATCAGGTAAGTCAGAATCATGCCACTGCCATAAGCCAAACCCTGTAAATAATGTTTGGGTCCGGAATTATCCGGCAAGTTCATGGAAACGTATCCACTTGGCAATAAAAAGTGTCCAACGGCATAAAGAATGAGAATTGTCCCTACAGAAGAGAACAACATAGTGATATTTTTGCTTGTCTGTGGAGTATCTGGACTTGTTACCTTGCCAATCCAATTAATCCCGACTAACAAAATCAATCCGGCAAGTATAAGCAAAATGCCCTTTATTATCCGACTCGCTATTGATTCATTTTTGTTCATTTATAATCCTCCAATAAATAAGGCTTAGTTCGGTTTTCTTTCATCTTGTTTCAACTGGCAGGCTTCTGACCTAAATCGTATATTAAGATCTGCCTTATCAAAGCTCCGTGAGTGTTCTCTAACTGAATTCAGTTATTCTTTAATAGTAAATTATATTAGCACTCACATGTAAAATTTCAAGTGCTTTTATGTAAACTTTTTAAACAGTCTATTTCCTAAAATCCCCGAAAAAGTTCCAGTGCTCATTTCTTAATACACTCAGCAAAACATTTTCCACAAGAGACTGTTGCTGCATTCTATAGCAATGCTTGTAAATGCGCTTGACAATTAGTTAAGTTGGCTTTATAGTTCATCTTGCTTAACTAATAAAGGAAGGAATATGTCTCTCGAATTATCAAACGCTTTACATGCCTGGGCAGATCTCGCCACAAGGCAGTCCATGGAGAACAACCGGCAATACATGCATGAACGCGGTTATAGCTTCGCGCAGATGAACAGCTTGTTTTTTATCCATCATCATGAACGCGGCAATATCAACGATTTGGCCTCTCATTTAGGCATCAGCAAGGCTGCTGCATCACAAATGATCAATCGTCTGGTGGACTTAGGCTTGGTTAACCGGCTTGAAGACCCCCAGGACCGGCGCATAAAACTGCTCACTTTGACCGAAGAAGGGCAGGCCCTGATTCGCGGCAACCGCGTCGCGCGTCATGCCTGGATTGATGCGTTTTGTGCCTATCTCGGCGAGAAAGACACAGCGCCGATTGCTGATGCCTTGGAGACTTTGGTCGAACACTTGAAAGCTTATAAGGAATATTTAGAAGAAAAGAAATCTGAGGAATGAGTAAGAATCTATGTTGCGATTAAGAAAATTTTACTATCCCTACTGGGCAAACATTCTCATTGCAGCCTTGATGGTGGTCGTGGTGGCTTGGTCGAACCTGGCCTTGCCCGACTATCTTTCACAAATTGTGAACACGGGCATCCAAAAGAATGGTATCGAACATGGCGTTCCGGAAGTGATGCGCCAGTCGACACTGGACCAGATT
>JAAZIH010000122.1 GCA_012800995.1 Chloroflexota bacterium | reverse complement strand
GGGCGCACTATTGCCCGTGTGAATGGGCGTGTGGTGAACTTAGGTTTGCAGTCCGAAATTGGCGCGTTGCTGGTTGATTTGCACGGACAGTCGGAGCATCTCAGCTTGCTTAGAACGCGCAATCATCGCATTTTATTGGACCAGTACGCGCATAACAAAGACCTGCTTGAAGATTACCAAGTTGAGTACAAACACTGGCAGTCCTTAAATGAAAAACTGCGAGAGCTCAATGCTATTGAAAACATGGCATCTGAACGTGTTGACCTCTTGCGCTATCAAATTCAGGAAATTGATAGCGCGAAACCTCAGTTAGGCGAGGATGAAGAGCTTCGCTCAGAGCGCGTCCGTTTGGCAAACGCGGAAGCTTTAAGCTCTCTGAGTCAACAAGCTTTGATGGCTATTGACGAAGGCTCACCGGAAAGCAATGCCGCGACAGATTTGGTTGGTCAAGCGGCGCAGTATTTGCATGATTTGGCACGTATTGACGCGAACACCCAGGTTTTGGCGGAACGTGCCGAAGAAGCCTTGAGCAGCCTGGCGGATATTGCCTATGAGCTGCGCGACTATCTTGAGGCGGTTGAATACAACCCCATGCGTTTGGACCAGGTTGAAGAACGCCTCAATACGCTCCAAATTCTAAAAAAGAAATACGGAGGCTCGACCGAGAGCGTTTTGGCGCATCTGGACAAGATAAAAGCCGAGATAGATAATATCGAAACATTAGAAGAGCAGATAAAGGAAGTTGATGATAAAATCGGCTTAGTTAAAGAAAGCCTGTCTGAAAAAGCGCTGTCTCTTAGCAAGTCTCGGCAAAAAAGCGCGCATGCAATGCAAGAAGCAATTACCTTAGAGCTTGATGCGCTCCAAATGCAAAAAGCGCGCTTCATGGTGCAGATTGGCCAAATGCCCAAAGACGATGGCATACTAATTGGCAATCAATATCTAAGTTTTGACCAAAATGGTATTGACCAAATTGAATTTTTGATTGAAACCAATCCTGGCGAGGGTTTTAAAGCTCTGGCAAAAATCGCCTCGGGTGGTGAAACATCTCGTCTGATGCTCGCGCTGAAGCATGTATTGGCAGAAGTTGACCAAATCCCAACACTCGTTTTTGACGAAATTGATAGCGGTATTGGTGGTAGAGTGGGCATGACCGTGGGTAAAATGCTTTGGCAGTTAGGTCGGGAGCATCAGGTGCTGTGTGTTACGCATTTGCCCCAGCTTGCCGCGTTCGCTGACCAGCACTTTAAGGTCAGCAAGCACGAAAGCGCGGGTAGAACTCTTACAAATGTGAGCGTTTTGGACGTGCCCGAACGCGAAAAAGAAATTGCCAGTATGTTAGGCGGTGAAACAGCAAGCATTTTACTGTCTGCAAAGGAAATTCTTGATTCAATTTCGACAATTACAGGTACAATTCATACATAAGATCATGTTGTTTGGTGGGTGGCAGTTTAGCCCATTTTGAAAATTGAATAAATTGTGAAAAGAGCCCCAAAAGGCAATCTTTCATACCAAATTAGAAAGGAAATGCTTATGCCCAGTCGTGACGAAATTCTTGCGGTTATCTTAGGTGGAGGACGTGGCACGCGCTTGTATCCCCTCACCGCCGAGCGCGCCAAACCCGCTGTGCCAATTGCGGGAAAGTATAGGCTAATTGATATTCCTATTAGCAATTGTATTAATTCTGATATATATCGCATCTCTGTATTAACTCAATTTTTGAGTGTCTCATTGCACCGCCATATCACACAGACCTATGTCTTTGACGCTTTCCATCATGGCTGGGTGCAAATTTGGGCGGCGGAACAATCGCTGGAAAATACCGATTGGTATCAGGGTACAGCAGACGCCGTGCGCAAGCAAATTCAAGAAATTCAAAGCACGCGTGCCAAGTATGTGCTCATCCTGGCAGGTGATCATCTTTATCGCATGGATTATGGCAAAATGGCGGAGTACCACTGGGAAAACGACGCGGATGTTACCGTCGCTGTGCAGCCTGTACTGAAAGATGAGGCCTCGCGCTTTGGCATTTTAAAAATAGACCCAACCGGTGAAATAAAGCGTTTTGCTGAAAAGCCAAAAGACCCCGCTTTGCTGGCTGACCTGGTGAGCCTTGATGATCCTGAAATGCCTTATTTGGGATCGATGGGAATTTATTTGTTCAATACTGATGTTCTGGTAGATGTTTTACGCAAAGAAATTGACGGTAAATTGTTTGTTGACTTTGGTAAAGATATCATTCCCCATCTCATCTCTGCTGATTCGCGCGTTTTTGGCTATCAGTATGAGGGATACTGGCGGGATATTGGTACGATTCGAACGTTTTATGAGACAAACCTTGAGTTGACTGAAGAAGAACCCGAGATAGACTTTTGTGATCCTGAAAAGCCGATTTACACTCACCCGCGCTTTCTGCCAGGCACACGTGCCATTGGCTGCAAAATTTCGCGAGGCTTGTTGGCGGAAGGCAGCACTATTCGCAATTCTGAAATCGACCATTGCGTGATTGGCTTGCGCCAGCAAATTGGCGAAGGCTGTCTGATAAAAGATACCATTGTTATGGGTGCTGACTGGTATGGCGTGCAGCGCAACGGCGCGCCTTTGGGAATCGGCAAAAACTGTAGCATTCAGGGCGCGATTATTGATAAAAACGCCTCGATTGGTGATAATGTGGTCATCAAACCTTTCCCAGATGACATCAATGTAGACCACCCCATGTACATCGTACGTGACGGCGTTGTGGTTATTCCCAAAAACACAACCATCCCAGCGGGAACCGTCATTCAACCGTAGCCTGCATTTAAAATAAGAAAAAACACCCCAATTCGGGGTGTTTTTTTGTGAGGGTTTACGTAACAGAAAAACGATATTTGTGTGTCGGATTGTCCTTAGTATAAAAACCGCAAATGATACGCGGCGAGGCTGAAGGCGATTGAGACATTTAGCGAGGTCTTTTGTCCTAACATGGGGATATAAAGGCAGGCATCAGCCAGGGCGATGAGTTTGGGGTCCACCCCGGCGGGTTCATTGCCCACGATGAGCGCGATGGCTTGGTCTTTGGGGAAGGCTGATCTTTTTAACTCGTAAAGCGAGAGGGCTTGAAGCGTGGCTTCAAGGGCAAGGATCATGACCCCTTGCGTCTTGAGTTCCCTAATGATTTGAACGGCATTGGGAGAGTACTGCCACGCGAGCGATTTTTCCGCACCCAGGGCGGTTTTGGCGATGGCGGGATTCTCATCGGGCGTGGGAGTGATGCCGCAAAGATGGATTTGCGCGAAACCCGCGCCATCCGCTGAGCGAAAAATGGAACCAACGTTATGAGCTGAACGGACGTTATCCAGGATGGCGATGAGCACCTTTGGGCTTTTCTGGCCCGATAAAAAGGATTGGCTTTTTAGGCGTGGGCTATCTTTGGTCAGAATACTGCCACATCGTGGGCAGTACTTGCCTTCAAACTGGGCAAGATCCAGGGGAAAACGCAAGCCACAGGCAGGGTTTTGGCATTCCAGGAAGAAAATTTGGCTCTCAGGCATAGTTT
>JAAZIH010000121.1 GCA_012800995.1 Chloroflexota bacterium | reverse complement strand
CCTTTTGAAAGAAACTTGTTTGGAAGAGGTTCGAAATCACTGCCAGAATCTTTAACCCGGTAAAGAATAAAATGGTCAGTATTTGCCTCACTAAAAGTTGTCCAATTGAGGGTTATAGAAGAACTTTTAACATCGCTTGTTTCAAATGATATTGTTACAGCTTTATCAAAACCAATTGTAAAAGGTGTATAGATTAAATCATCAACGAGATTCGGACGATTTAAAAAGTTGCGGTTAATTTTAGCCTCAATTATTTGCTTACTGGTATTACAGTTTACTGTCTGACCGTCAAAATTACCTTTACCTTCAGGTTTGCCACTCACATTATCAAAGCCAGCAGTGAGCTCATACTTTGGATCATGCCACATTAATGGAATTTTACTTAGGTCATTTGAACCACAAGCAAATTGAGATTCTATAGCGGTCATACAACGGGAATTGGTATATGAAAACTGCATAAAGACTTCTTCGCTTGTTGAGCTTTCATCCATAAAGACGTCATAAAAAGATCCGCACATAGTAAATTCATAATTCTGTGGCATCATGGCTTGAAATGGAAGCATATTATCATGATCAATGACAAATAATCTATCATCAGATTTATTGGACTTGGCGGAGAATGTACCTAACACTGGTAAGGAATAAGTAGTATCGAGATCAATATAATCGCCAGCTATTCCGGCATTGAGTACTTTTGGCTCAGCACCAAGTCTCTTTGAATCATCTGGCAAACAGGACACAGTATTATCAGTTGGTAATTGATTCAAGCCCCAATAGTTGTGGTCCACATTGCTTTTCGTTTCTTTTCCACAATCAACTTGAGCATAATGACCATTGTTTTCAATAATTCTGTTTCCAATCACCTTTATTTTTCCAGAATTTGAGTCATTATTGCCAACAAGCGCAAATTGATCGTTGTCATGTATATTGTTAAAAATGACACTTAAATTACCGATATTTCCCTGGTAAATAATTGCGTTTTTACCGTGGCTTAAACTTGTGTTGCGGATGAGTACATCTCGGGGTGAGTTTACAACAATCAAATCTCTTGACAAATTATCACAAAACCCGATCCCATCATTTATTTTTAAATCTTTTATTATCACCTCATCCTCTAAACGAAGCATTGGGTTCTCACAGTTAGGATTCTTTGTAGAGATAGAAGCATTCGACATTCCCTGAATAACAACTGGATAATCAATCAGAACGGTGTTTTCTTTTATTAGGTAATTTCCGAAGATATTTATTAGAACGTTGGAAAGCCCTTCCGTTTTAGCATACTCAATAGCAGATCTAAGTCCTGTACCTCCGCCAAAAACTTCGTCCATATCGTCATCATTATAAAAACAGGTATTCTCAGTGAGGCTATCACATTCTTCTTTTGTTGTAGCAACAAACAATTCGATTTGTGTTCGGGTGGGAGGGGTTGTGGTTAGTACATAAGAGGGGTCTGTGGCGTTTACAGTACTAATCTTAAACAGTAGCATAAGTCCAACGAAGACAAGCAAGCAGAATGTAATTATGTGTATGTAGTGATTATTCTTAGTCATTGGAGCGTATTATAACATTTTTGAAAAGCGATTTTCATTATGTTAAAATGGATTTATGAAAACATTTTTTGTCAAAGATATAAAAGACGATGGGTTCTTTTTTATCGTTGCTTTTGGTTCCTATTTGACTGGTAGTTTCTTGAGCAAAGCAGCTGTGAAAAACTGGGACTTTGTCGCTTTTATTGCCGGAATTATTTTATTTTATGCTATGCATATAGCTCAACGTTATTCACAGATGCTTGGCAACAAAAACAGATCAAGACCGTACAGAAAAGGCGAATCAAGCCATAAAGCACAACATTACTTTCCACTTATGGTTTTACTGGCAATCATTCTCACATGCAGCTATTTCTTACTGCAGAGACAAGTTCTCATCGGTATCAATCTCATATGGATTGGACTTATATTTCTGCTGACTTTTATTCAAACAAACAATCAAATAATCCACATTAGTGAGCTTATTGATTGGTTAATCAAGAGCCTTATTATTTCACCGCTTTTACTTGTTTTTGGGGTTTCATTGCAAGCAGTTCCTATTTCAAGTGAGCATTATCTACTTGCTATGCCACTATTTTTCTTATCTGCTGCTTCATTTGTCGCGCTTGAATTTCCAATGTACGCTAAAAGACCAGAAGAACGAAAATCAACTCTTATTCCAAAAACAGGCATTCATCAAACCATAAATCTTCACAATATTCTTATCTTGTTGAGTTATTTATCCCTTGGTGCATACCTTTATTTTTCTGGTTCATTTCATTATCAATGGACTTTATTACTTATTCCTCTTATAAGTTTGGTTGAGATGTATCAATTGCATCGTCTTTCATTAGGTATGAAGCCGAATTATCGACTGATAAAAGCAACAGCTTATTTACAAACATTAAGTTTTATCTATCTTTTTGTTTTCAACACTTTAATTTAATAACATCAAAAAGGAGTAGACATGAAACCTTCAATTGGAGAAAAAGCACCTGACTTCGAACTACAAGATCAAAATGGAGCAACCCACAAACTATCTGATTATCTGGGAAAGCCAGTCGTTCTTTACTTTTATCCAAAAGATAATACCCCAGGCTGTACAACCCAAGCCTGTAGCTTTAGAGATAGTTTTGCTGAATATAAGCAAAAGGGTATTGTTGTGCTTGGTGTAAGTAAAGACAGTGTGAAATCACATGCAAAATTTCAAGAGAAATACAGCTTACCGTTCACACTTTTAGCTGATACAGAACATCTTGTTGCTGAAAAATATGGTGTTTGGGTGCTAAAAAAGATGATGGGACGAGAGTATATGGGTATGGAACGCACAACCTTCATCATTGATAAAGATGGCAAAATAATTCATATCATGGTGAAAGTAAAACCCCAAGATCATGCAAAAACTGTTTTAGCCCTGTTTGAATAAGGGGAAAATACGAGAATATTAAGCTTGCAGTATGGTTTTACTGCAAGCTTAATACAACTTTACCAGCTTCCCAAAGTTCTTCAATGTCGTAATAATTACGTGCGTCTTCAGAAAAGAGGTGCACAACAACGTAAGCATAGTCCATAACAACCCAATCTTCGTTATTCGCGCCTTCAATTATTGGGTTATATCCTGTTTGTTCTTTAATTTCCTCGTCAATTGCCTTTATGAGACTACGTAACAAACGTGGGCTTGACGCTGTTGCTATTACAAAGCAATCTGTAAAATCAGAAATATCGGATATGTCTAAAATGAGAATATTCTCAGCGAGTTTTTCCTCGAGAACATTGGCTATTTTTCTTGAAAGTTCAATTGGTTCCAGCTTTCACCTCTTTCATATGTGTGTTTTAAGACTATTTTAGCATCGATTCGTGAATAACACTATATCTCGGGCCAGAAGGCAATAATTCACTCTCAAAAAGAGTCACTTTTTCAACCATCATCTTTCCAAATAATCTGTCTCTGTGTTTTGCAGTAAGAAGCGAAATGTCTTCAAAAGTATCCTTTTTTAGATTGTTACCAATGCGTGCAATAGTGACATGAGGAGAAAAACGAGGACGTTCAATATTCATTATGCCCAATAATTTTCTTAAAGTGACATTGTAAAGGGATCTTATATTTTGTGTGTCATCAATGCCAATCCACAAAACACGTGCTTTGCCTTTTTCTGGAAAAACCCCCAATCCTTTAAACTGAACCTTAAAAGGCTGTTGATTGATAACACTTTGATCTAACGCATTAACAATATTAGGAATTAACGAAGCATCTCTCTCACCAAGAAAGCAGATTGTCAGATGGAGCGAAGATGGGGCGGTCCATCTAATTGCTTTATCTGGAATTTGCTCGCGGAAAACATTCGCAGCTTTGATGAATTGAGCAACTATTTCTCTATTAAATGCAATAGCTATGAACATTCTCTTATTGTTTTTCATAATCAATCCTCAAAATGATTATCTCACAATATAATAAATGAACAAAAATGTGGTATAAAATAAGTACCCTGCTGTGTACGTGATGTAGCAAACAAGTTTTGGGCCAACACCTACAAAAAGGATCCGAACTTTTTCTGGTGACGTGATAGACACTTTATAGTCAAGACCGAGCCTGAAAGTAGGATCATCCTGCTTATTAGCAGGTTCAAAACCACCCTGCACACGGCATAGCGGGGCTAACTTTATCAGGAAAAACGAAGTGGCGTTATTATGAAGAAAATACGAAATACAATCTTCATTATATTATTTCTATCAATTGTTTTAAGTGCTTGCGCGTATTTTCATGACGGCAAGATTAGCCAGGACATATTGCCCTGGAATCAATCTGGCACTATCCTTCTGACTGAGAATTTTTCAAATGCAAAAAGTAATTGGGAAGAAGTTAATAATGTTTATGAACTCAAACTCTATTCCCCACAAGGTTATTTTGTTTCTGTAAATCCTCCTGATGGACGGACTGTTTCGACAAGTGGAAAAGTTTTCTCCGATGCAAAGTTTAGCGTCGATATTCAAAAGATTACTGGGTCGAATGATACAAGTTTCGGCTTAATTTGTCGCTATCTGGATAAGCAGAATTATTATGCATTTAGTATTTCGTCGGATGGTTACGCAGGCATAATAAAAGTAGAAAATGGAAAATCATCCATGATATCTGGTGACCAATATATCCATTCTGACTTGATAAAATCAGAAGATTCAGTCAACAGTCTTATTGCTGCTTGTGTTGGAGACACCCTTAGCCTAAATGTAAATGGAACAGATTTGATTACCGTTAAGGATGAAAGCTTTACTATTGGTGAACTCGGACTGTTTCTCGAGACCTCCTCCGATGGTGGCGCTTCAGCCCTTTTTAACAAGTTCCTTGTTGTAAAACCCTGATGAAAGTTTTTTTTGATATGGTTGGTTGTCGGCTAAATCAAGCCGAAATTGACCTGATGGCAATGAAGCATATCTCAGATGGAGATAATGTTGTCTCAAAAGCAGAAGAAGCGGATTGTATATTCGTGAATACTTGTTGTGT
>JAAZIH010000120.1 GCA_012800995.1 Chloroflexota bacterium | reverse complement strand
TTAATTATTCATGAGGAGCCTGATCGACGTTTGGACATAAACGACGTCATTATCATTGAAAATCTTATTCGCAACGTAAAACTGGAGCTCTTGCGAGAGTATAGTGTGAAACAACAGAAACTACTGAATAAAAACGCCTTAGTGGGGGATATATTGCGTGGTGTCATTAAATCGCAAGACGAATTGACTGCAATCTACCAGCAACTTGAACTTGACCCAGATGAAGAAGTGCGGGTGATGATTATCGATTATTACCCCGATGGTGACCGTGAAAATCTGGATTTACCTAATTTGCGTGCCAAAATTCGCAGCAATATTCAGCGCCTGCAATCCCGCACGGTTTATTTTATAGCATCAAGTTACGATCAATTTATCATGCCGCGTTTGGCATCGGGCCAAAACAAGAGCGCGTCGAATTTCCATGCTTTAGTACAAGAACAAATCCACGAATACCCAGGAAACATTCGTTTGCGGTTTTACGGAGGCATTAGCAACTATCATAAACTAAGCGATCTCTCTTTGGCGGATTATCAATCAAAGTTCATTTCACGTTTCCTAACCAATAATTACCCAAATGATTACATCGAGGAATTTGACAATTTGGGCATCTTTAAACTTTTTGTTGGTGAGGATGACATCAAACTAAACGACCATATACACCCGGAAGTAAAGAGCCTTTATGAACACCACTATGAACTCTATGATACCTTGTGTGTTTATTTAAATACTGGCACAAGCTTTGCGCGCACTGCTGATGAACTATTTTTGCATCCGAAAACAGTGAAATATCGTATTGAAAAAATCAAAACTCTGTTGAATCTGAATCTGGAAAATATTCACGATTTATCAATCCTGCTTACTTCAATAGAAATTATTAACTTTCAGGCAGGTATAACGACTTATAACGCTTAAATAAAACAGCTTATTTACTTTTCTTCTATATCCTGCTTTCCGTAGGTTTTGAACTTCTCAATGACCACGTTCATCTGTTCAGAATTAAGTATTTTGGGCTGGCCGATTGATTTGGCTTGAATATAGATTTGCGCGACGAGCTCTAAGGCTTCTGCGATGTCAAAGGCTTCATCTAAACTGGCACCTAAAGTAATCAAACCATGGTTTTCGAGTAAACAAGCCTTATACTTCCCCAAAACAGACAATATATTGTCCGATAAGGCCTGGGTGCCAAAGGTTGCGTAAGGAGCCAGGGGCACTTTATCACCACTGAAAGCCAGCAGGTAATGCACCGCGGGCAATTCAATCCCCATACAGGCGATTGTTGTGGCGTGTACCTGATGGCTATGCAAAATAGCGTCAACATCCTGGCGTGCATGGTAAATTGCAAGATGAAATTTGGTTTCGCTGGAAGGCTTTAAGATGCCATCAACTTTCTCACCATCTGGACGCAGAACAACCACGTCCTGCGTCTGCATGCTTTGATAAGGCACACCACTGGGCTTGATGGCAATCAGGTTTTCTTCGCGGTTGAAAATGCTTAGGTTTCCGCCAGTGCCCGTGGTCAGGCGCGCCTCAATCATGCGTTTGCCAATCTCAACAATCTTTTCTCTTTCTGTCTCTAAAATCATAGCGCGCCTGAATCCTGTTTTGAAATAAGCCTAAAAAAGCGACTCGTGGGGGTGTTTTTCGTCAAGTTTGGCGAGCAAGTAAGATGCCGCGAAACCAGCTAATGCCAAAAGCACACAGATGATGATTGATTTCGGCTCGTTGATAGTAGCTAATTGTGGGAATCTATCCAATGGGAAGGCATCCGCGCCAATCATCACGCCTTTGGTCTTGCTGAAAATGGGAACAATTGCCAGTGTTGAGCCAAATACCACACCTAAGATGATGTGGTAAAGCAGGGCATAATGTTTTTTGAAGAGCCAGCTGATCAATTTAGCAAGCGCGAAGATGATCACTACCAGACCAATCACCATTGGCACAATCACACCGAAATTAAGGGATTTCACGCCTGCTGCCATGGGTTGATACAAGCCCATGTACATTAAGAAGTTACTCGGGCTCAAGCCGGGCACGATAAGACCCAAGCCAGTCAACGCGCCGCACATCATCCAAATCCAGAAGTTTTGTGGCACGCTGATATCTAAATTGCTTTGCATCCAGCGCAAGGCATAAAAAAGACCTCCAGCAATAACCAGCATCATAATGATATGCCAGGCTTTGCGTCCTTCTTTGCCAGCAGTACGCAGAATAGATGGGTAAGTGCCAACAATAAAGCCGATGATGAGCCAGGTAAACATCACCGCGTTAAGCTCGTAAGCCTTATCAATTGCTGCGGAAAAGGCAATTACACCGACTACACCACCAATACCGACCGGGATAAAGTAAAGCAAATTGCGGAAAAAGTTTTTGCGAATATCAGCCAACCACTTGAGCAGTGGCTCGTAAATGCCAAATACAACCATCATCACACCACCAGAGAGTCCAGGTGTAATGGCACCAACACCGGATATAAAGCCTTTCAAAAGGCGAATAAGCCAAGCGATGGGGGTGTCTTTTTTCGTTGGTTGGTTATCATTTTTCAAACTTTCAGGTTTTTGGGTCATAAGTCATCCTCATGGTTTTTTATACGGCTTCATTCTACAACAAAATGTAAATCTGTGTTTCGCTATTCAAATGCGTAACTAAAACCTGCTTGGATGTGTTTCTAAGAATAAGGCAATACACTGAAAATGCGTGATAGAAAGGTAGCCATGAATCGCATAGAAAATGTTGGTTTAGAAGTATTTGAACAAGTGCCAAGCAATGACTGCGACCTCACAGGTCGCTTTACGCCTGCGAATGTTTTTAAAAAGATGACCGAGTTAGCTGGCATTAATGCCATACAGCTTGAGTTTGGCTTTGAAGAGATGCTCGCTCATGACCTTTATTGGGTGCTTTCACGGTTGAAAGTGAAATTTTTGCGCCGACCCAATGCGGGTGAGCGGCTTCAATGGCGCACCTGGCCAAAAACAATCCAGCAAAAACTCTTTTATGTCCGTGATTTTGAAGTCCTGGACGAAAACCAAAAAGTTATCATGCTAGCAAGTTCAGCCTGGCTGGTCATTCATGCCACCAGGCGCAGTCTGATGCCTCCCAACCGATTACCCGGATTGGATTTGCCATCTCTTGAACATCTTGTCGCGCTTGATGAAAACCTGGAAAAATTGCTGGTTACCGATGCAAACGAAGCCTTCGTGATGACCGCCCGATACTCATATATTGATATGTTGGGGCATATGAACAACGCTCGCTATGTTGATGCGATTACCGATGCCGTGCCATTTGACTTGATGTCAAAGCGCGAATTGGATTGGATTCAGGTCAATTACGATAAGGAAGTGCGTTCAGGAGAAAGGCTTTCAATTCGTGTTGCTGAGCTATCCGAGAATTTATTTGGTGTGGAAGGTTTCAATCTTGATTCCGAACAACAGGCATTCACCGCCCGACTAAAGTTTTTGCCGGAATAAATACACCTTCTCCCGCAAAAAGACCGCTTTAAGACCAGGCAAACCGAACAATCCACCCAAGGGCTTAGTTGAAATAGTCCTTTAAGCCGATGCCTAAAAGCGATTGGAAATCTATACTGGGGATATAAAAGGAGATGAACCATGATACCAGTATTAATCATCACAATTGTCATCGCTGTTTTGGGTACTTTCTGTCCCTTGCTCATTTCTGAAGATATGCAAGAAATCGTGGAGCTATAGCCAATAAAAAACTGACAGTAGTGTCATTTTGCAGAATCCTTGAAACTACTTTTGAGTAAATTGTTAAAAAGCGCTAAATTGTCCCTTGCATAAATCAAAATAATGGTAAAATGATGTACCTCGGGGCTGTGGCGGAATAGGCAGACGCAAAGGACTTAAAATCCTTCGATGGTGACATCGTGTGGGTTCGACCCCCACCGGCCCTACCATTAGTCAATCCAT
>JAAZIH010000119.1 GCA_012800995.1 Chloroflexota bacterium | reverse complement strand
CCTTCACACAAAAAATACATGACCCCTGGCGAAATTGGGATGATCAAAAAGATGAATTTCGTCTCTCCTTCTGCCTCATGGGAGATGATAACCAATGTGTCAGCTATCGGCCTCGCGGAGTCGGCATATGGCAGACAAATAGTGAAAGAAATGATGCAAGACTACAAGGACAATGAAGAGCGCCTTTCTCAGGTAATGGATCATGGCACGCGCATTCTTGGCGAAGCAATGGAGGCGGATTTTGCTTACGACATCCCCTGTCCGGCATTGTTGATTTGTGGTGAAAAAGATAAGCTTGGCTTGTTCATCAGGTACAACAGGGCTTGGCACAAGGAAACGGGCATTCCCATTGAATGGATCAAAGACGCAGGCCATAACTCAAACACCGACCAGCCAGAGATTGTCAATCAGTTGATAGATGATTTTGTAAAGAATCGCGTTTAATGGATGTGTTCTCAAAACAATGCTTTATGAGCTTGGTTAGCAATCTAAAGTGGGGTTATAACCAGAAAAATGGATATCTAATGGATTAGATATAGCTGCTGTTGACGTGGTTTTAGACCACGTTCAGGATGTTTCGCTATGTAAAATGTAAATTCACAAATGTAAATTTACAATTCCTTGACAGTATTTTTACACGATGATAATATTTAACAAAGCGAGTTAGTAATATCGCTTGTTTGCTCGGTTAGTCTTAGGAAGTATTAGCCTAAGTTGTGGAGAGCTGGGGTTGATTTTTCCGAACACAAACCGTTTTTATCGTTGCCTTAACAATGTTCAAAAAAGGAGAAATAGATGAAAAATAGGAAATTATTCGTTCAACTGGTCTTGTTGGTTATGAGCTTTGTGTTGATTTTTGCATCAACAGCCTGCCGCGCGACCCAAGCACCCGTAGTTGAACAAGCCCCCGAAGAAATTCAAGTTCAAGAAGAGGTAGAAGAAGTAGTTGAAGAAAAGTCTTACAAGATCGGTGTCGTCACAGGCACTGTATCGCAAGGCGAAGAAGAGTATCAGGAAGCTATGAACCAGGTTGCCAAGTATGGTGATGTGATTGTTCACGCGACCTACCCCGACAACTTCTCCACGGAGACAGAAACAGTCATCTCGCAGGTTGTGGAGCTGGCCTCTGATCCTGAGGTGAAGGCAATTGTTTTTGTTCAAGCGGTTCCAGGAGCGGCGGCAGCGATTGAAAAGGTACGGGAAACCCGACCGGACATGCTGTTTGTTGCAGGTGTGCCTGGTGAAGATCCGCCAATCATTGCAGGAAAAGCTGATATCGTATTACAGGTGGATGAGATTTCAATGGGACGAACGATTCCCGAGATGGCAGCCAAGATGGGCGCGAAGACGTTCATCCACTACTCATTCCCGCGCCACTTGTCCTATGCGACGATTGCGCGACGTCTTGAAATTATGAAGGAAACCTGTGAAGAACTGGGAATTGAACTGGTGGAAGTGAACGCGCCAGATCCCACGGGTGATGCGGGTGTATCAGGTGCGCAACAGTTCATCACTGAAGACGTACCACGGCAGATAGAGACCTATGGCAAGGACACAGCATTCTTCTCCACGAACTGTGCCATGCAAGAGCCTTTGATTCGAACCATTTGGGAAAATGGTGCTATTTATCCACAGCAATGCTGCCCGAGCCCCTATCATGGCTATCCGGCTGGCTTGAACATTGACGTGAAAGGACATGAAGGCGATGTTCAATACATGCTGGATCAGATTGCAATCAAGCTGAAAGAAAAAGGACAGGAAGGCCGCATGTCAACATGGGGTGTGCCCATCAACATGTTGATGATTGACGCGGGTGTACGTTATGCAATCAAGTTTGCTGAAGGTGAAATCACAGATCGAAGTGATGTGGAAGCCTTCAAAGTGGCTTTGAATGAAGCAGCCGCGGCGAGAAATCTTGGTGAAATTGCGGTGATATCCTACGATGAAGATGGCGTTAGTTTACCCAACTTCCTGATGTTGCTTGCACCATTCTACGATTTCTCACAGTAAAACAATGAGTTTTAATTACGCTTAAGACTCCACAAAGTGCCAGCTTGTCAACAGCAAGTTGGCACTTATTGTTCCAGAAAAGGAGGAACAGCCTTGGATGAACAATATTTGCTTTCAATGAACAATATTTCCAAGGAATATTTCGGTAACCGGGTGCTCAAAGGGGTGAATTTGCAGGTCAAACCAGGTGAGATTCACGCTCTGGTCGGAGAAAACGGTGCCGGTAAATCTACACTCATGAATATCCTCTTCGGGATGCCAGTAATTTTCTCGACGGGAGGTTTCGAAGGGGAAATCCAAATTAATGGTGAGCCCACCCCTATTGAGTCTCCGCACAAAGCCATGGATTGCGGTATTGGTATGGTTCACCAGGAATTTATGCTTATCCCAGAATTTAATGTTACCGAAAACATCAAGTTGGGCAGAGAGATTGGAGAAACGACAGCCCTTAGCAGAATCTTTGGAAAATCACTTGAAATGCTCAATTGGCACAAAATGAACAGAGACGCCCGGGCTTCACTGGACAGCATTGGGATGAGCAATATTGAAGAATATGCCAAAATTGCAGGCATGCCCATTGGCTACAAGCAGTTTGTTGAAATTGCCCGTGAAATCGACAAAACCGGAATAAAACTACTGGTGTTTGACGAACCAACCGCGGTGCTTACGGAAGGCGAAGCGGATCGGCTTTTGGAAATTATGCGATTAATTTCCAGTAAAGGTATCGCGATAATCTTCATCACCCATAGATTGACTGAGGTTATGGCGGTCGCGGATAGCATGACCATTCTGCGTGACGGAGAGTTTGTCGCCCGGGAAGAAGTCAAGAATATCAGTCTGGCAAGAATTGCAGAGCTGATGATTGGACGGCAAATCGATAAGCTGGTTGATGAAAGTGTTTTGGAAACCCGTGAATTATCGGAAGACCGAATCGCGCTCGAATTCGAGGATTGGTCCGTGGATATGCCGGGTGAAATTGTAAAAGGCATGAACGTTAAGATTCTTGAGGGCGAAATCTTCGGCTTCGGTGGGTTAGCCGGACAAGGAAAAATTGGCATTGCCAACGGTATCATGGGACTTTTTGAAACACAAGGTGACGTTTATGCCTTCGGAAAACCTTTAGATCTTAGCAAGTTAGGCGAAGCACTTCGCAATGATATTGCCTTTGTCTCTGAAGACCGCCGGGGCGTTGGTTTGTTATTGGGGGAATCGATTGAGCGCAACATAACCTTTTCAGCGATGCAGATTAAAGATGAGTTTCTGAAACGTATTGGCTTCATCAAAATATTGGATAAAGCCAAAGCTGATCAACATACGCGGGATATGATTGAGCTTCTGGATATTCGCTGTACAGGGCCTTCGCAGGTGGTTGGCAGTTTGTCGGGAGGTAATCAGCAAAAAGTGTGCCTCGCGAGGGCAATTACTATGAAGCCAAAGATTCTGGTTGTTTCAGAACCTACCCGTGGCATTGATATCGGCGCGAAAAAGTTGGTTTTAGAACACCTTACAAAAATGAACCGCGAACACGGAACAACCATTGTGATGATTAGTTCTGAATTGGTTGAACTCAGGTCATTGTGTGACCGCATCGCGATTGTTTCTGAGGGTAATGTGTTTTCTATAATGCGGCCAGATGATTCTGACGCGGCATTTGGATTGGCTATGG
>JAAZIH010000118.1 GCA_012800995.1 Chloroflexota bacterium | reverse complement strand
TGGTGATTGAGTCTACCGGAGTCTTTACAAACGCGCGCAGTGACGAGAAAAGTGGCAAGACAGGCGCGGATGCGCACATCAAAGCTGGCGCCAAGAAAGTCATCATCACCGCGCCGGCTAAAGGCGAAGATATAACCATCGTGATGGGCGTGAACGATAAAAAATACGACCCTGAATTGCATCACATCGTCTCGAATGCATCATGCACGACCAACGCTTTGGCACCGGCAGCAAAAATCGTTAATGACCATTGGGGTATCGTCAACGCGGTGATGAGTACCGTGCATAGCTATACGAACGACCAGGTCTTGCTTGACCAGGGGCATAAGAAGGACGTGCGCCGTGGACGTGCCGCGGCGTTGAACATCGTGCCCACCTCAACCGGCGCGGCCAAGGCGATTGCACTTGTGATCCCCGAGTTAGCCGGTAAGTTTGACGGACACTCCCTGCGTATACCAACGCCAACGGTTTCGATTATCGACTTTGTGGCTTTGCTCGAAAAAGATACTACGATTGAAGAAGTCAATCAGGCTTTTATTGATGCTGCTGAAGGCGAGTATAAGGGCATCCTGGGTGTGGTTTCGGGCGAGTATGACGAGCCATTGGTCTCGGTGGACTTCCGTGGTGACACGCGCAGTTCAATTGTTGACCTGCCTAACAATATGCTGATGGGCAGCAACTTGCTGAAAGTGGTGACCTGGTATGATAACGAGTGGGGCTATTCCAGCCGCACGGTAGATTTAGCCAGACTGATTGCCAGTAAGATTTAATATTGGTAAGCTTTTGCTGGAAAGATGACAATTAACGCGCCTTTATTGATAATAAGGCGCGTTCTTGACGAATAAGTAATACGAATTAGATATAATAAAGATAGCTTTTAAGGAGTTTTGGAGGATTTATGTTGAATAAAAAAATGCTGACTGATTTAGACCTGCAAGGTAAAAAGGTCTTGGTGCGGGTTGATTTTAACGTGCCCCTGAAAGATGGCGTTGTGCAAGACGACACCCGCATTTTAGCAGCTCTGCCCACGATTAATTATTTGCTTAATCATGGCGCGGCGGTTATTTTGGCATCGCATTTGGGTCGGCCAAAAGGTAAAGTGAATTTGGAATACAGCCTGAAACCCGTCGCGGTTTATCTGGCAAAGCTTTTGATCGCGCCGGTACGTTTCGCGGATGATTGTCGCGGTTCAGAGACCAAAGAAGCTGCCAAGACCTTACAGCCTGGTGAGGTGATGGTGCTGGAGAACACACGCTTTTATGAAGGCGAAGAAAAGAATGATCCTGAAATGGCCAAAGACCTGGCAGGTTTAGCGGATCTTTATGTAAACGATGCTTTTGGCACGGCTCATCGCGCGCACGCTTCAACCGCGGGCGTGACGGACTATTTGCCCTCTGCGGCAGGCTTTTTGCTGGAGAAGGAAATTAACTATCTTGGTAATGCCATCAACGATCCCAAACATCCTTTTGTGGCGATATTGGGTGGCGCCAAAATCAGCGATAAAATCGGTGTGATCGAAAACCTGCTCAGCAAAGCTGATAAGATTCTCATCGGTGGTGGCATGGCGAATACCTTCCTGGCTGCTAAGGGTTTCGCGATGGCTGATTCTTTGGTCGAAGCTGAATCGATTGAGACTGCCAAAGCATTGTTGGCGAAAAGTGATGGCAAGCTGCTCTTGCCTGTGGACGTGGTGATCGCGGATGCCTTTGACGCTGAGGCTAAGGCGCAGACTATCGCGGCTGGCGATGTTCCCGAGGGTTGGCGCGTATTGGATATTGGTCCGGAAACGGTTAAAGCCTTTGACGCAGAAATTGCCAAAGCCGGCACGGTGGTTTGGAACGGTCCGATGGGTGTTTTTGAATTCCCGCGTTTTGCTGAGGGGACTTTTGGCATCGCGCGTGCCGTGGCAGAAAGCCAAGGCGTAACCATCATCGGCGGTGGTGATTCGGTGGCTGCTATCAACCAAAGTGGTTTGGCGGAAAAAATCACACATATCTCGACTGGTGGTGGTGCTTCGCTGGAGATGCTTGAAGGCATTGAATTACCCGGCGTAGCCGCTTTGGACGATAAAGAATAGACCTGTTTCGTTTCTAAAGAATGACTGGCTCGCACAAAAGGTCGGTCATTTTGGTTTAAAATGTTTTTTGTCAAGAGTGATAAAATTATCTTACATTAGCTAACAGATATTGCCGAAGGCATATATAAGGAAAAATATGAAGCAAGAAAAGATTAGTTTGTTTATTTTATGGCTGATGCTGATGTCGCTTATTTTTAGCGCCTGTAAGCCGGCTGAACCTGTTAAGGTTGTTGATGAAACCCTGGTCGCGCGTGGAGTCAGAGGTACGATGGCAGCTATAGAGGCGCAACAGGGCACAGAAACCGCGTATGCATGGCAGACTCAAACTGCGATGCCCACCGATACACCCATCCCAACCGAAACGCCAACTAACACACTCGAACCTACATTCGCCGCGCCGACAGCTGTGATTGCGACAAATATGTTCCCAACAGCTACGACAAATCCAGCTACTGGCGATGAACCTGGCACGCATTGTTTGCAAATGGCGTTTGTGAAAGATGGTGGCGTAGCGCCATCATATGAACTAAGTCCCGGTCAGGAATTTAGCAAAAATTGGACGATTAAGAATATTGGCACTTGTACCTGGACAACCGACTTCAGGCTCACTTATGTGGCTGGGGAAGAATTTGGATCGGGCTTTTCAGGCTTTGTGCCTGTTGAAGTCCCGCCAGGTGATACCGTTGAGCTCACTCTCAGCGGATTGATTGCTCCCAATAAGGCGGGAGAATTTCGTAGCCACTGGATGCTTGCCCATCCGGGTGGGGCAAGATTTGGCTATGGGCCAAACAGAGGATGGACCTTAAACATACAGATCGTGGTCAAAGGTAATTAACAAATCGCTAAGCCACCCACTTGGGTGGCTTTTTGGAACTTATTTACATCATAGCTCGTCTTATTAATAAGGTCTTTTATTTCAAAAATAGAGAGGAGTTGAAATGAAAAGGAAATTCATTCTTAATAAGTGGATTCTAACAGCAACGGTTATCGTTCTGTCAGTCATCGCTTTCACAGCCTGTAACTTGCCCAGTTTGAATAAACCGGTAGAAGATCCCATTGAGCTGGCCAAGCAAACATTGGTTTTTCAACAAACCCAGGAACATTTTCAGACGCTTGTGGCACAACTGACGGAAATTGCGGCTGAAGTTAGCCCTGAACCGAACCAGCCAACTGATGTGCCAGTAACTGAGCTAAGCCCAACCCAGTCCCAGCCAGAGCCAACTGCAGTTCCTCCAACGGCTATTCCCCCAACTGCTGCGCCACCTACGGCAATCATTCCCACAGCGGTGCCCGCAACTGCTATTCCAACAAACATTCCACCAACAGCGACACCCGTGCCGTGTTATCAGGTTGGTTTTGTTGCTGATGTCACCATCCCTGACGGGACGAAAATTCCGGGTGGCAATACTTTTACCAAGACCTGGCGTTTAAAGAATACCGGTTCTTGTACCTGGGATGAGCGCTTTGATATTGCTTTCGTAAAGGGCGCGCAATTGACATCTTTTACCATTTATGACTTCCGAAAAGTTGTAAAACCCGGTGAAACCGTCGATATCTCAATTGAAATGACCGCTCCAACATCCAACGGTGTTTACACTTCTGAATGGCTGATGGTTAATGCCAATGGCGAGCGATTTGGCAGTGGGCCAAAGAGCACCGGCACTTTTTGGGCGAAGATTGAAGTTGTGGATGGTAAAGGGGCAGTTTACAATTTTGCTACCAATGCTTGTAGCGCGGAATGGTCAAGCGACCTGAATGGCAAATTACCTTGTCCAGGTGATCGCAAGAAAGCCAGTCAAGGCTTTGTTATTTACGAAGAGAATCCTATCCGCGAGGATGGCGGCAAAGAAAATGAACCAGGGCTAATTACCCGGCCAAGCCCAACGGTTAGTGGTGGTTATATTCAGGGCATTTATCCCACAATTGACATTAAAGCCGGCGACCAGTTTAAGGCTTTGATTCAATGTGAAGGTGGCGCAAGCAACTGTAGTCTGAAGTTTGAGCTTTATTACAAAATTGGCGATGGAAAGTTTATTGAGATAGGTGAGTGGATTGAAGTATATGATAATGCCTGGAACCCGATCACTATTGACTTATCCGCTTTGGCTGGGAACAAAGTTACTTTCGCGCTGGTTGTATGGAATTATGGCACCGCGGATGATAATATTGGTCTCTGGTTGGATCCCATTATCTACCGACCCTAAGCCCTCGTTCTCTGAATAAAAACAACAAACCATAAAAACCGCGCGGTAAGTGCGGTTTTTTGTATGCTTATAAAGGGATTTAAACCTTTGACATGATAGAATGAAAGAAAATTCTTGGAGGTAATCTGATGATAAAAAGACGACCTATGGTTGCTGGCAATTGGAAAATGAATAAGACTTTATCTGAGTCGCGTGACCTTATTCAGGGTATGATGCCAAAACTAAAGAAGATTGAGGGTGTTGATATTGTGCTTTGCCCACCCTTTACTAATTTATATTTTGCCCGTGTTGAAACGGAAGATAGCGATGTCAAAATCGGCGCGCAAAATATGCACTGGCAGGAAAAAGGTGCCTATACCGGCGAGATTTCTGCTCCGATGTTGGCTGAGCTTTGTGATTATGTCATTTTAGGGCACAGCGAAAGACGCCAAATGTTCGGCGAAACGAATGAAACAGTGAACAAGAAAGCCCACGCCACCCTCGCTCATGGTCTAAAGCCAATTATTTGTGTAGGTGAGAGCCTTGAACAAAATCAGGCCGGTGAGACCGCAAGCGTGGTTGAATCCCAATGTCGTGAAAGTTTAGAGGGTTTTAGTCCTGAGCAGGCTGAAAACATCGTTATTGCCTACGAACCGGTTTGGGCGATTGG